>JAGVBM010000343.1 GCA_020059765.1 Bacillota bacterium | reverse complement strand
TGAATATCAATTAAATCCGGGAGCAACTGAAACAGGGGAAATCACAGTGATAAACGGGGGAAAGGATGCTGCGCAAATCCGTATTTATGTTCAGGACTATACGATTACCCCCGATCAGCAAATTAAATTTGGAAAGATAGATTCTCATTTTTCTGCTTCTTCCTGGATTACAGTTTCGGATTCCGACATACTTCTGCCACCGACATCGCGTAAAAATATTACCTTTAAAATGAAAATACCAGAGACCGCTTCACCCGGATCCCATTGGGCGGTTATTTTCTTTGAAGTAAAACCGCCCAATGGTAATAGAGGTGCCCGCGTTGGAGCGGTTTTACTGACTACTGTCAACGGTGATGTAGTAAGCAAAGGTTCTATAGCAAACTATCGGGTTTCAAGCTGGTCCAAAGGAAGGATTCCCTACTCATTCGATATCAAAAATGAGGGGAATGTTTTTTTGAAAGTGAATCCTAAACTTATGGTCAGGTCGTGGAATGGATTCATCTATCAAATCCCATTGGATGAAGTCGTGATCTATCCCAATGGATCGAAAACGATAACGGGAACCTGGCAGAGCCCCGCAAAGATTGGTGTTTACGATTTGAACTTCACAATGGATTTGGGGACAACGAAAGAAAACGTCCAGCAAAAAGTTTTTATTTTCCCTTGGAATTGGGTACTTGGGACAGTTGGAATGATGCTCGCTCTGATACTTCGAGCAAGACTTCTGAGATCCTTGAATAGCCCAAAATCAAAACCCCGACGCAAGAGTGAGCGAGTGTCTACCAGCCATCCAAACATGAAGTTTAAAAAAATTCTAGGGGGATATAACTCAATGCAAGTGGAAAGACATACAAGGACATTAGAGGAAATTTTGACATCCACTTTGGAAGAACACAGAAAATTAGCCGAAGACTTGAACGGAATTTGCAATCGTATGCAAGAATGGCTCGATCAATCATCAAACAAAAACCACACAGAGGCTATCGTTCTAGAGATCAAACAAACACTTCAAAGTTCAAAACGTCTTCTGGACGAACAACGATTTGAGTAAGGAGATATCCATGAGATTTCGAAGATCGATTGTCGGATATGACCCCAAAATGGTTCGACGCAAAACAAGACAATTTTTATTTAATATAGAAGAATTCAAGAAACAAAATGATCAACTCCGGGAACAAATTAAAAAATGTTATGAGGCAATGGCAAAAATACCGAAAAGGTAAAACGGATAGGGGGGTGATCTGCTTGCAAGATCATAAGGAAACGATATGAAAATATTAATTGTTGACGACGTTGCATTTATCAGGATGAGTTTTCGAAAAATTTTTGAATCAAAGGGATATAAAATTGTTGGAGAAGCGACTGACGGAGTGCAAGCTGTTGAATTATATTTTTCCTTAACGCCCGATTTAGTTGTTATGGATATTCATATGCCGGTATTAGATGGAATAGGCGCTCTTCAATCGATTAAATCAAAGGACCCTCTTGCAAAAATCATCATGGTTTCAGCATATTCGGATGTGGCTAATGTAAAAGTTTCAATTCAAAACGGGGCTTCCGATTTCATTGTGAAACCTGTTGAACAGACTAGACTGCTGGCTGCTGCTGAAAAACTGCTGCGAGGGTGAACAACCGTCCAAGGCAAAACAAAAAACCCCCGAAGAAATCCGGAGGTTGTCAGCAGGCCTACCAACTGCGGATCGGCGGGGAGCCAGGCGGAGTATGCTGGATCATGTTGAGAACGGGAATCGAATAGGCGATTACCACCAAGACCACTGTCACTCCGATCCACAAGGACCAACGCTCCAGTATTAGCGGCGGTTTCGGAGTTCTCTCACGCGCTTCGCCAATCGGATATTCCAGCGGACGATCCGCTTTTGGCGCATAAAACCAAAGATAATTCACGATCGCAAGAAACAGAAGAATCCCGATAAACAGGAAGACGCTGCCTACCCCCATGATCTGTCTGTAGGGAAACCAAGATGAGACGATCGGGTGATCCCCATACGTGGTGTAAGCCGTGCGCCGAGGTTCCCCCAGAACCCCCGTGATGTGCATGCTGACCGACATGAACAGCATGCCGATCGTCCATATCGCCGTTTGGAAAATCCCCATCTTATTGGCGAACGGAGTCAACGTCCGGTTGGTTAAAGTCGGGATCAGCCAATAGGCAATCGCAAAAAACGTCAAAACCACGCTTGTAGCCAAGGTCATGTGAAAATGTCCGGTCACCCAAAGGGTATTATGTACAACCTGATTCATTTGGTAACTGGCATTCACAATCCCGCCCGCACCAGCGGGGATAAAAAACAGCATGGCCACAAACGGCGCCAAGAAACGCACATCTTTCCACGGCAGCTTGCGGAACCAGCCGAACCTTCCCGTCGCCCCCTGCTCCCGCCCCGCCAATTCAAAGGTGGCAAACATGGCAAAAGCGGTCATCAATGAGGGAACCACAACAATCATTGTCAGAGACACCTGCAGGAACTTCCAAAAGGGCTGAATGCCCGGCTCCATCAATTGGTGATGAAACCCGACCGGAATCGAATAAAGAATAAACAGGATAAACGTCAAACGGGGCAGCGAATCACTGAACAGCTTCCCTTTGATGATCCGTGGCACATTCACGTACCAATAGATATAAGCCGGGAGCAGCCAGAAATAGACCAACGGATGTCCGAAATACCAGAAGAGCGTCCGGCTTAATTCAACATTGATGCGCTCTGTCCAGCCAAACGACCAGGGAATCAATAACAATATAACTTCAGTTGCGACCCCTAACGTGGCAATCAACCACAAGATCATGGTCGCTACCGACATATAGGCAAACAGCGGCGACACTTCTCCCGGATGCTCTCTCCGCCATCTGCGATAGCTGGAAAAGACGGAAAAAACGCTGAGCCAGCTTCCTACAATCACCAAGACCAATCCGATATAAAACCAGGGAGAAGCTTTCATTGGCGCGTAGAAAGTATAGAGGACGGTCGCATCGTTGGTCAAAATCATAACCAACCCCAGCAGCGTGCCAATTACCATCAAATAATAGCCCCACCACGCAAGCATACGGGCCCCTGAGTGCAGCTTTCCGCCCAGAGTCTTGGCCATACCGGAGTATAAGAATCCGATGATAAAAAATGTGGTGAAAATCAGCGCCAACGCCACCCCGTGAATCGTCAGCAATTGGTAATAGCTGATGGCCTGGGGAAGTTGAATAAACCCGGTTCGCTGCAACCCCTGAAACAAACC
>JAGVBM010000021.1 GCA_020059765.1 Bacillota bacterium | reverse complement strand
GGTAGCGGAAATGGGACGGCAGCCATGGATCGTGTACGGGCTGATGAAAACGGCGAACGCCGTATCGCCGATCGCCTTGTCGCAGGTGATTTTCTCGATTATCGGCTTGACCTTGTTCTACGGCATTCTAATCGTTGCCGACATCTATCTGTTGCAAAAATACGCCAAAGCAGGTCCCGGTCAGTCTTCACCGACGACGGAAGGTCATACGGCAGAGCAGCCGGACCTGGTCATCAATCCGAAAAACGCAACCGTCTAAACGAAGAAAGGAGGCGCTTTTTATGTCACACGATACATTGGCCATCATCTGGTTTGGATTATGGGGACTGATCTGGGCAGTCTATTTCATGCTGGACGCCTATGTGCTGGGAACCGGGATGCTCTTCCCCTTTGTCGCTAAGAGCGAACGGGAGCAGCGGCAATTGCAGGATTCCATCGGACCGTTCTGGAGCGGCAACGAGGTTTGGCTGATTACGGCCGGCGGCGCTACATTCGCCGCGTTTCCGCTAACGTATGCCTTGATGTTCAGCTATTTGTATACGCCGTTGATGTTCATTCTGTTTGCGCTGTTTTTCCGCGCAGCGGGACTGGAGTTTATGCACAAGGACGATTCGAAAAACTGGAAATCCTTTTGGAAATGGGGGTTCTTTGGCGGCAGCCTGGTCTTGGCTCTCTTGTTGGGTGTCGCATTTGCCAATCTGTTTAAAGGATTGCCCTTTGACGCGACAGGCTACCACGGCTCTCTGCTGTCCCTGCTGAATTCATACGGATTATTGGGAGGACTGACGTTCCTGTCTCTCTTCCTGCTCTCCGGCTCAGTCTGGATGGCGGTCAAAACCAGCGGATCGGTGCAGGAACGGGGAGCACGGTTGGCCAATCGAGTCTGGATGGCAGCCGCTTTGTTGGTAACCATCTTCCTGGTTGCAACGAATAACAAAACCCATCTGTTTGACAACTTTGTCGCACATCCGGTTCTCTGGATTCTGCCCGCCTTGTCGATCGTGTCCATTCTGCTCGTAAAACTGTTCCTTCACAAACAAAAATGGATCACCGTGTTCGCGTTCATATCAGCCACCATTGTGACCCTGATGGCAACCGGATTTGCCGGGATGTTCCCGAACATGCTGCTGTCGTCCCTGGACCCGGCACAGCACGTGACACTCTATCAGGCGGCCGGCAGCCGACTGAACTTGCAACTGATGCTGATTGTCGCCGTGATTTTCGTCCCGATTGTGATCTTCTACCAATCTTGGATGTACCGGTTCTTTCGCGAAAAAATCTCACCGGAGAATGCACAGGGATACAAATAAGTTTGGCTGTCCGCAGCAGTTTCCGGCAATTTCCGCAAAGCCCCCGCAATGCCGGGGGCTTTCGTCTGTTCAAATCACAGCAGGCGAACCATCCGCAGTACAACCCTTTGCGCCCGATTGGCCGCCAAATTGAGGAACTTTTCAAAATCGGGCGATGCCTTGCGATCTGCACGATCTGAAATGCCGCGAATCACCACATACGGAATCCGGTTGCGAAAACAGACTTGACCGACTGCCCCGCCTTCCGCTTCCACGCACAATCCGCCAAACTCGGTCCGCAGCCGCCTCGCCAGCGTTCGGCTTGCGACAAATTGGTCAGCGGTCAGAATTTTCCCCGTGAATACGTTGCCTGGCACCTGCTTTGCCGCCTGTACGGCCGCCCGCATCAATCGGGGATTGGTGTTGAATACAGATGTTTTCAGCAAAGGAATCACACCCGGCGGAAACCCGATCGCCGTAAAGTTGACATCCCACTGCTGGGTTTTTGTCGCCACCACAAGATCTCCAATGTTGACATTCGGCGAAATAGTTCCGGCCACACCAGTGAAAATCAGGGCTTTCACCCGAAAGCGGTCAACCAGGATTTGGCTTGCCAATGCGGCATTCACTTTTCCCACACCGGATTTGCATATTACCACCTGTTTGCCGGATAATGTTCCGACGTAAAAATGAAGCCCGGCTTCCTTTAGCACACGTTCTGTCTTCAGTTTTTTCAACAATAGTGTAATCTCTTCGTTAATCGCACCCATAATCCCAATCGTCACTGAGCCATTTCACCTTCTTTTTTTCATTACATTCGGCAACAAGCGGTTTGGCAACGGACAGTCACGACGGTCGATTCGTTTAATTTTCAATCTTTTTCCATCAAGTCCCCCCGACTTATTTTGTCGAAAAATATCATCTGACGTATAACAATTGTAAAAAAGGAATTTTTGTGTCATTCATCCAATATATAATGTCAGATAGATCAGAATTTTTAAATATCTAATGAACGATCGTTCAGAGAGGGGAAGTTTATGAAACGTCGGGGGACAAACAAAAAAATCTCAATCGGGATCGCCACTGTCACTCTTTTGGCCGGAATGATGCTTACTGCCTGCGGTGGAAACACGGCAACCCAAAGTAACGGCAGCGGCAATGCAAAAGACGCAAAACCGATTAAGATCGGGGTTCTGCTGGACAAGACCGGCAAAGGCGCCGATTGGGGCAAGAAACAAGAGATTGCTGCAAAAATTGCCGCCGAAGAAATCAATGCCGCAGGCGGCGTCAACGGATCGAAAATCGAACTGATCTTCAAGGATACCGGCGGAAAAAACGAATCTGCCGTGAAATTGACTCGCGATCTTGACCAGGAGAAAGTGGCGGCCATCGCCGGGCCGTTTTTCAGCGGCGAATGTGAAGTAGCGTTCCCTGTCGCCAATCAGTTAAAGGTTCCGATCATTTCCGCTTCTTCAGCAAAACCCGGTGTTTCCGCCAACAATCGTCCTTGGGCATTCCGGAATTCCATGACGGATGACAAACTCCTGAACACTGCCATTCCGAAATTCGTCAAACATTTCAATGTCAAGACGATCGCCATTGTCCACGATGAGCAAGATGCGTGGTCAAAGTCGGTCGGAACGGCGCTGTTCCCGCAAATTATTAAGAAGAACAATGTGCAAATCCTCAACCCAAATGACTTGATCACCTTCAAAACTGGAACTACCGACTTCAGTGCCGCAGTGACCAAACTGAAATCCCTGAATCCGGATGCAATCGCTTTCGGCGGTTTATATGGAGAAGCGGCAAGCTTTGCAAAAGAAATGGAACGTCAAGGATTCAAAAAGCCTGTGATTGGCGGTGTGGGGATGTATTCTGCCGCTTTGATCCAACAAGGCGGGAAATCGGTTGAAAACTTCGTTGCGACTGCCGATTGGAATCCGGATAAGCCGGACACGAAAGTGAAAGCGTTCGTTGAGAAATTCACTCCAATCGCTCAGAAAATCACTCCGGCTGATCCGTCACCCGGCCACTTTGAAGCAAACATGTATGAGACGATCCATGTAACGGCAGATAGCTTGAAGAAAGCAAACAAGAACGGTTCCACTGACCTGGCGGATTTGCGGGAAACGATCAAGCAGGGTTGGAGCACCCTGAAGGGATATCCGGGAATCACCGGCACATTCAACATCGACTCTGCAGGTGACGGCGACAAGGAAAACTATCCGCTGATCATAAAAAACGGCAAGTACGAAATTCTCAACTAATCCGCTTTTTTTGTTTAAAGAAAACTTGGCTTCGCCAAGCCTTTAGGCGCTGGCGAGCCTTAGTTATTCCCACCCAAGTGCAAGCACTTGGGTGGGGACCCAACGTTGCACTTATGTCGATAGGATAAAATTTATAAATTCCTATCGACCAAGCAAAACCGGGGTGTGCTGCGGCACCCCGGTTTCATCCGAAAAATACTCAATGAGCATATAGATCCACTTGACAACTTGTTGTTCATAGTGGAACGGAGGGTACGGCTTATGGAATTGGTTCAGCAACTGATAAACGGCTTGATGCTTGGGAGCATGTACGCACTTATCGCAATCGGTTATACCCTGGTATTCGGAATTCTCAATCTGTTAAACCTGGCGCACGGAGAAGTATTCATGTTCAGCGGGTTTTTCACTGCGTATGCGATGAACCAGTTCGGTCTGCCTCTTTCGCTCTCTCTTCCCATGTCAATCCTGCTTGCCGCGATACTTGGCATTTTGATTGAAAGAATCTGTTTCCGGCCTGTTAAACCCCAGTATCATCTCGCACCGCTCGTCAGTACGATTGCGGCAGGAACGGTCTTGACCAACCTTGCAATCAAATTGGGAGGATCGGAACCTCAGGTGTTCCAAGCGACGCTTGCTTTGCCGGATTGGGAGGCGGGCGGCATTTTGATCAGCGGCACCCAGCTGTTGATTCTCGGCATTGCATTCGTGCTGATGATCTCTATGACCTACTTGCTGCAGCGCACACGTATAGGCCGGGCGATGCGGACGCTT
>JAGVBM010000057.1 GCA_020059765.1 Bacillota bacterium | reverse complement strand
TCCCAAAATGTTGGATTTAGGCAAGGAGCAGGGGAAGATTTGGGCGCTTCCGTTTGCGGTCAGCACACCTGTAGTCTATTACAACAAAGAACATTTTAAACAAGCGGGTATTGAGACTGCGAATATGCCGAAAACCTTTGACGATTGGCGTGCCGTTGCCAAGAAATTGACGAAAGGCGACCAATATGGCATGTACTACAATTATTCGATTACCGGCAACTGGATGTTCCAGGCGATGACCGAAACGCTGGGCGGTAAAATGATTTCCGACGACTCGAAGACCGTCTTGTTTGATAAAGAACCGGGTGTCAAGTCGTTGCAATATTGGACCGACTTGGTGAATACGGACAAAACGATGCCGAACATCGATGACAAGCAGGCGCAGCAAAGTTTCCAAAGCGGAAAACTGTCCGTATATGTAGGAACCACCGCTTCCTTGCGCGGGCTGCAAAAAGGGAGCAAGTTTGAAGTCGGAACCGCTCCTTTCCCGGTTGACGGAGTTCATCCCCGTCGTGTACCGGCCGGCGGCAACAATGTGTTCATCATGAAATCCACACCGGAAAAAGAAAAGGCGGCGTGGGATTTTATCAAGTTTGCCACTTCGGCGGAAGGAACCACAATCGTATCTGAAGGTATGGGATACATGTCCGTTCGTAAAAGCGCGGTCGATCGTCCGGAATTATTGGGCAAGTATTTGAAAGAGAACCCGGCAGCCTATACGACTTATACACAGGTCGACGAAATGGTTCCCTGGTATAACTTCCCCGGCAAAGGCGGCACAAAGATCTATAAACTCGTACAAGACAACATCCAAGCCGCTTTGATCAAGCAAAAGACGCCTGAACAAGCATTGAAGGATGCTGCAGCCGCATCGGCTCAATACCTGAAATAATCGACATCAACTCCCATAACATTCAAAACCTCTGCTGGAAGAACAGCAGAGGTTATTGTCTTTTCATGGAATTTGTGATATAGTTAATATCTTCGCATTTGAAATTTCCTCCCGATACACACTCTGGTTTGTTTCTTACATTCCCGATTCAGAACGTTTGAACAAGACACTGGAGCGGCTTCGGGGCCGCAAGTATGCAAGAGAGGCAGGGCTTGCATTGTTCTGTGATGAAAAAACTGAGAGTACAACGATTAAGATAGCAGTATCCGGATTGGGATATGCTATCTTTTTATATCCATTTATTTTTCCGCACAGCCCCGAGGTTATGATATAATTTTTAAGTTCAATTTTTTATTGGATCAGGAGGGTTCCGGCATGAGTGTGTTAACTGTGACCGATGTTTCCCACGGGTTTGGCGCGCGAACCCTTTTCAGCAAAATCTCGTTTCGTTTGCTTCGCGGAGAACGAATTGGACTGGTAGGAGCCAATGGAGTTGGCAAGTCCACCTTGATGAATATCATTACCGGTGCCATTGAGCCTGATGAAGGCAAAATCGAATGGTCCAACCGAGCGACAGTCGGCTACTTGGATCAGCATACCAAGCTCACGCCCGGTCATACAATTCGCGACATCCTGCGGGATGCTTTCCGGCCTTTATTGGAACTGGAACAAGAACTCGCTGTAATTGCAGAAAAAATGGCGGATTCCACACCGGAAGAGTTGGAACGGCTGCTGGAAGATATGGGCGAGATTCAGGAACGATTGGAAATCAGCGGGTATTATACGATTGATGTGGAGATTGAAGAGTTGGCCAAAGGATTGGGACTTACCGCTATCGGTTTGGAGCGTGATGTGAACGACTTGTCGGGAGGGCAGCGAACCAAAGTATTACTGGCCAAGCTGTTGTTGGAGAAACCAAACGTATTGCTGCTGGACGAGCCGACCAACTATCTGGATGCGGAACACATTGAGTGGCTAACCCGCTACCTGCAAGAGTATCCATACAGTTTCTTATTGATTTCCCACGATACCTTCTTTATGAATGATGTGGTCAATCGGATCTATCATTTGGAAGGCGGCAAATTGACGGCTTATACCGGCGATTACGAGCAATTCTTACGGGTCTACGAACAAAAACGGCAGCAGCATGAAGATGCGTATGAACGACAAAAGGAAGAAATTGCCCGCCTGGAAGACTTCGTTGCGCGCAACAAAGCTCGAGCCTCAACCTCGGGTCGGGCCAAGTCCAGACAAAAATTGCTCGATAAAATGGAACGCATCGACCGACCTGTTACCTATCCGCGCCCGACCTTCCGTTTTGCGGAAGCAAGGTTGCCATCAAAAGAAGTGGTAACGGCCAAATCGCTGCAAATCGGTTACTCCTATCCCTTGTTGCCTGAGTTGTCAATCGAGGTGGAACGGGGAAAGAAAATTGCGATCACGGGCTGCAACGGGATGGGGAAATCAACTCTGTTGAAAACGCTCATGGGAATCTTGCAACCGCTTGGCGGCGTAGTCGAACAGGGCGACTACCTGCAACCGGCTTATTTTGAACAAGAAAGCAAAGTCATGAAGAATGTTACCGCTCTTGAAGATGTATGGGAAAGCTTTCCCAACTTGACCAACCAAGAGGTGCGAGCCAGTTTGGCCCGTTCCGGACTCGGAAATGAGCATATTACCTCCAAGTTGTCAGCTTTATCAGGAGGGGAGCAGGCAAAAGTACGGCTTTGCAAATTGATGCTGACGCCGAGCAACTGGTTGTTGCTGGACGAACCAACCAACCACTTAGACGTTTCGGCAAAAGAAGAACTGGCGATCGCATTAAAAAATTATAAAGGGACCGTACTGCTTGTTTCCCATGAACCTGAATTTTACAAAGACTGGATCACCGAGGAATGGAATGTGGAAAATTGGGCAAAACAAGGAGTCAGATGACAATATAGCCATTCTCGCCAGGGAATGGCTATCTTTTTTAGGCAAGATTCGAACAAACTCGTTTGGGAGGAATGGCGATCATGATCTCCAGTTTCCATGAACTTGCGATTCGGGACGAAGTGGCGAATCTGCTGCTTCGCAACGGGTTAGTCCATCCCACCCCGATACAGCAGCAAGCGATTCCGATTCTGCTGACGGGAGAAGATCTGATTGGACAGGCACAGACCGGAACCGGCAAAACATTGGCTTTTGTGCTGCCGATATTAGAAACAATTGATCTTCGACGCACGGGAATACAAGCATTGGTTGTGGCTCCAACCCGGGAATTGGCAATCCAAATTACGAATGAATTTGAAAAATTGGCCTCCATGCTGCAAGTGAACGTTCTGGCAGTTTACGGCGGTCAAGACGTGGACCGTCAAATCAGAAAGTTGCAGGGGCATATTCATGTTGTCGTTGGTACTCCGGGCAGAATTTTGGACCATATTCGCAGAGGTACTGTTGATTTCAGCGAGCTCGCGATGCTAGTCCTGGACGAAGCGGATCAAATGCTGGATATGGGATTTCTCGGAGAGGTCGAACTGATCATTCGACAAACTCCTTCTGCAAGACAGACGATCTTGTTTTCGGCCACCATGCCGAAAAGCATTCGGCGCTTAGCTGCCCAATACATGCGATCACCGAAAGAAATCAGGGTGCAGCCGAAGCAGGTGACCTTGGAAGAAATTCGGCAAATTGTGGTGGAAACAACCGATCGTCAGAAACAAGACGCTCTTTGCCAAACTATCAATGAACATCGGCCTTTCTTGGCAATTGTATTTTGCCGAACCAAACGGCGAGCCAGTGCGTTAAATGAAGCGCTGTTGCGGAGAGGATACTCGTCGGACGAACTCCATGGGGATTTATCACAAGCAAAACGCGAACAGGTGATGAAGCGTTTCCGCGAGGCGAAAATCCAGATCCTCGTCGCTACCGATGTTGCCGCCAGAGGATTGGACGTGGAAGGAGTCACCCATGTCTATAACTATGACATTCCCCATGATGTGGAAAGCTATATTCATCGGATCGGCCGCACCGGACGAGCGGGTCAAAGCGGTGTGGCGGTTACGTTTGCATCTCCCCGCGACAGAGACTTTTTGCGTATGATTGAAAAAGGGATTCATACCACACTCGAAACTCAAACCCTGAAAGACAATTCAACGTCTTCTCAGAACCGTACGCCCCGTTCTGACCGTCAGACTGGCGGTTCTGACAGCCGTACTTCCCGTTCTGGGAATCGCGGCCGTACCGAGAGCCGTCACAGCCGATCTCCGGGGAGAACGGATCGCCATCGTTCTGGAACCAATAACCGGAATCAAAGAAAACGAAATGGACAACAAACAAAATGAGTGACAGGAGATCACAGCATGCACCCTACATTTTCATTTAGCAGCCTGAAATCCTTCTTACAAGATGCGTGGACCAAGAACGGTTTGGAAACATTGACCGCGATACAGCAACAAGCGATCCCCGCGATATTGGCAGGCAAAGACCTCATTGCAGAATCACCGACGGGAACCGGAAAAACTCTCGCATACATAATCCCGTTATTAGAACGGATTGATCCGCAGCGGAAAAACTTACAGGCCGTGATTCTGGCTCCGACTCGCGAATTGGTGATGCAGATTCAGCAGGAAATTCAGAAGTATGCAGAAGGCAGTCAAATAAGGAGCGACTCCTTTATTGGGGGAGCGGATTTCAAGCGGCAGCTCGAAAAACTTAAACAACATCCGCAAGTCGCAGTGGGAACTCCCGGTCGCATTCATGAATTAATCAAAACCAAGAAAATGAAAATGCATGAAGTGAAAACGGTTGTTGTAGATGAAGCGGATCATATCAAAGAAACCGAGTTTCAGAATACTGTAAAAGAGATCGTGAAAACAACATTACGGGATCGCCAACTGTTGTTTTTCTCTGCGACCATTTCCGATCAGGTCGAAAAGGAAAGCAGGAACATGATGAAAGATCCGCAAATGATCCGCATCGCCAAACAAGACATTCCTTCCTCAGAGGTAGAACATCTTTACTTGATCTGTGAAAGAAGGGATAAGATTGATGTGTTGCGCCGAATTGTGAAAATGAATCCACAGAAATCCATTGCATTCGTCAACGATACCGGCAGTTTTATGGAGTTGGCTGCAAAACTGAAGTATAAAGGGATTCCTTTGGAAGTCCTGCATGGGGAGATACAGAAAACGGAGCGGGAAAGAATCCTTACCAATTTCCGCGCTGGGAAGTTCCCGTTGCTGTTATCCACAGATGTGGCCGCCAGGGGATTGGATATAGAAGGAATCACCCATGTCATACATTTTGACCTGCCGGAAACATCAGATCAATATGTCCATCGATCGGGTCGAACCGGGCGGATGGGAAAGCAGGGAACCGTGATTTCCATAATCACGAGTACGGAAGTGAAACGCCTGCAAAAGTTCAGCAACGAACTGGGGATTCCGATTCATAAGAAGATTCTCTATACGGATCGATTGATTGATCAAAAGCCTTTCCATCAAAAAGCCGGAACAGCAGCCACTAGCAAAACAGGCAATAAAAAAAACCGCTCCCGGGATAAAGGGAGCCGCTAAAAGGAGTTTTCGACATAATGACAAGCAGAAACGGACAAAACCGCAAGGATATTACCCCGGGTCTGGAAGTGGAAATTGTGCTGAAGAAGGACCAACAAACAGGTAAAACCACGCGCGGAATCGTCAAGGATATTTTGACGAATTCGGCACATCACCCCCACGGGATCAAAGTTCGCTTGCAAGATGGCCAAATCGGAAGAGTGCAAACCATCATAGGAAAGCCAAACTTCAAGTAGTAACAAGGCTATGAATTTCTCTCAAGAAATATTTTGAATCAGGATGAATGGAGGCCTCATATGACAAACCTTTGGAATGTGCTCACATATCCGCTGTCGAGCGAACAACAGATTCTGGAATATGTAAAAACACAATTGCTGCAAATCCCG
>JAGVBM010000203.1 GCA_020059765.1 Bacillota bacterium | reverse complement strand
TAATTATTACCTTGTTCTGGGATATATTTGTCCGCCAAATGCGCTGAATCAGACTGAAGAAGCCTATAACATGATCTTAAACACTTTAAACATTTCATAAACAATTTTCTTGAATTGCAGCGGGTCGTCCGAGAACAGGGTCACACCCCATTCCCAATCGTCCAGACCGACGGAACCGGCGATGATTTGTACGATTTTGCCTGCGTATTTGCGGCCGATCATGCCATGGCTGCGCATCATCTCCCGCCGTTGTTCCATCGGCAGCATGTACCAGTTGTCGCTGCCTTCCCGTTTTTTGTTCATCGGATAGAAACAAACGTGGGAGGTCTTCGGCAAAATCGGGTAGAGACGCCGTTGGATCTCCGGATCTTGATAGGGATCCACGCCTTCTTTCGGAAGGTAATTGCCCAATTCGACAACAGATACATACGAATAGGCCGGCAGCAAATATTCGGCAAAACGGGTCTTGTTAAAAGCTGTCTCCAGATCGATCAGTTCCTGAAGGGTCGGACGCAGGTTCATAAACAACAGATCCGCTTTTTGTCCTGCAATGGTAAACCAGCCGGTGCTGCCGAGATTGTTCGCTTCCACGGAAGACCATTCGGCAAGCAAGGATTGCAGTTCATCGAGGGCCGCTTGGCGCTCCTCCTCCGTAGCCGCCTTCCAAGCGCTCCAGTCCACGCTCCGGTAATCATGCAGCACATACCAGCCATCTAAGGTAAGAGCAGCTTCACTCATGGTTGTCACTCCTTATGTAATGATTATTAAGTATAACATATTGAAAAGATGCATCAATCAAAGGGGAAAACAAGTTTCAATTTCTTTTCGTTTGCGAAGCCTGCAGACTTACGGTATAACAGAAGTGACCCAAAAATTGATCAAAGTGGTGAGAATTCCATGACATTTAACGATAATTTCTTGCGTGCGTGCCGCAAGCAAGCGGTGGACCACGTTCCCGTATGGTATATGAGACAGGCGGGCCGTTATCAACCAGAATATCGAAAAATTCGCGAAAAGTACAGCTTGATGGAGATTTGCGAACTTCCGGAAGTCGGGGCGGAAGTTACCTTGCTGCCCGTTCAACAGTTGAACGTGGATGCGGCGATCCTCTTTTCCGACATTATGATTCCCGTGAAAGCGATGGGAATTGATGTCGATATTAAGGGCGGATACGGACCGGTCATCGCCAATCCGATCAAGTCCGTGCACGATGTCCGTCAGTTGCGGGATTTGGAACCGGAAGCGGATCTGCCGAATACGATGGAAACCATTCGCATCCTGCGCAGGGAATTGAAGGTGCCGTTGATCGGTTTTTCCGGTGCGCCCTTTACATTGGCGAGCTATATGATCGAGGGAGGACCTTCCCGCAATTATTACAAAACCAAGCAGATGATGTACAGTGCGCCGGAAGTTTGGGGCGCGTTGATGGACAAGCTGGGGAGCATGGTGGTTACCTATCTGAAGTCGCAGGTTGCGGCCGGTGCCCAAGCGGTGCAAGTGTTCGACAGTTGGATCGGCAGTTTGTCTCCGGCAGATTATCGGCAGTATGTGTTCCCGACGATGCAAAAGATCTTCGCAGGGCTGCGGGATATAGGCGTCCCCACGATCTACTTCGGCATCAATACTGGAGAGCTGCTCACGGTCTGGAAAGAACTGCCGGTGGATGTGATTGGCGTGGACTGGCGTGTCCCCCTGGATGCGGCAAGAAAGCGGGTCGGATCCGAATTCGTCCTGCAAGGCAATCTGGATCCCGCGAAACTGCTTGCGCCTTGGGAGGTCATAGAACAAAACGCGAAGGAAATCATTGATCTGGGCCTGGAACAGCCGGGTTACATTTTCAATCTGGGGCACGGTTTGTTTCCTGAGGTGCAAGTGGAGACCTTGCAAAAGCTGACGGAGTTTGTGCATCAATACAGAAACGGCGTCCTTGTGTAGAGAAAACGCCGTGAATTTGCAGGATCAGAAAGAGGGATAGCAATGGCTGACAATGTAGTGGGCGTGCTGGCGATGGCGTACGGAACACCCCGCAGTCTGGATGAAGTGGAGGCGTATTACACGCATATTCGACGCGGACATAAGCCCTCTCCGGAACAATTGGCCGAACTGGTGGCGAGATATCAGAGCATCGGCGGCGTGTCGCCGTTGAACGAGATAACGAGAAAGCAGGCGGAAGGTCTGGCAAGACTGCTGAATGAAGAGGGAGATCCCGTGGCATACCGGGTTTACACCGGGATGAAACACGCATATCCCTTTCTTGCAGATACGGTCAAACAAATGGCTGCAGATGGAATCGAACAAGCGGTGGGCATCGTATTGGCTCCCCATTATTCTGCGATGAGTGTCGGAGCCTACATCACAGCCGTACAAAAAGCGGCCGAACTGCACGGCGGACCGGACTATATATTTGTCCATCATTGGCATACGCAGCCCGAGTATTTGCAAGCCCTGTTGGTACGTTTGGAAAAAGCGCTGGGCGAGTTTGCGGCAGCGGAGCGACAAGAGGTATACTTGCTGTTTACCGCCCACAGTTTGCCCGAGCGAATCAAAGAGATGCAGGACCCCTACCCCGATCAATTGCGGGAGACCGCTACCATCTTGGCGGATCAATTGGGACACTCCCGTTGGGGATTTGCCTGGCAAAGTGCCGGTCGAACACCTGAGCCTTGGTTGGGTCCGGATGTGCTGGACGTCCTCAAGCAGCTGCACGCAGAGGGTATAGAGCGGATCGTGATCTGTCCGGTGGGCTTTGTGGCAGACCATTTGGAAGTCCTCTATGATGTGGATGTGGAATGTAAAAATTTGGCCAAACAGCTTGGAATCCGCTTGGTGCGTACGGATATGCTGAACGCGGACGAAGATTTCCTGCGGGCTTTGACTGCAGTCGTGCGCAATCATCTGCAAAAGGGCTGAGAACTATGCAATCGGAAAAAACAGTGATCGTAATCGGGGGCGGCATCACCGGATTAAGCGCCGCTTATTACCTGCAACGAAACGCGAAGGAAGCGGGATGGCCTGTAAGGGTCATGCTGTTTGAGCGGGATGAAAAGTTTGGCGGCAAGATTGAGACAGAGCGAGTGGACGGATTCGTCATCGAAAAGGGG
>JAGVBM010000314.1 GCA_020059765.1 Bacillota bacterium | reverse complement strand
TGGTGAAGTGGACTCCCGATCCGGATTCTGCCCTGCTGCATTGTGTCGCGGCATCGGCTTGCAATATCGGCAATTACGGGCACGCCAAGCGGATCTGGCAAAATATCCAAGCCATGGATCCGAAGAGTGAAATTCCGGCGTACTACATCCGGATGATTGAGGAAGCGGAGCAAACGGGCGGCAGTGTGGAACCGGTCTCGTATCAATACCAAATTCCGTTTCATGAGCAGTTTAAACAGATGCAGGAACAACTGCATACGGGAAAATTGGGCAATTGGCGAAATGACCCGTTGATTCGTTCTTCCCTGTTTTGGGCATTGCAGCACGGAGATTTGGAAACCAAAGTGCAAGTGATCCAGACTTTCGCGTTAATCGCCGATAAGGAAGTGGAACAGACGCTGCGCGAGTTCATCCGGCGGCCGGACGAGGTCGATCAATTGAAACAATTGGCCGCTTATGTCTTGCGCCGCATGGGCACCGAAGGTCCGATCGAGGACATGAGCGATCTGCAGCAGGATTGGAAAAACGTTCTCGATAAAGCATGGACGTTTCTCGAATCGTACGATCACGATCTGTACGATATCACACGGCAAATTTGGTCCGACTTTTTGGTGCGGCATGTACACACCCCTCCTCGAATGGAACGGATAAACTCTTGGGCTGCCGGTCTCGCCTATCTGGTGCTGCGACATCGCGGGCTTTCTGTCAAACAGGGGGAAATTGCGGAGCGATTCGGAGTCTCGGTTTCTACGGTGTCCCGGATTTCCAGACAAATCGCACAAAAATTGGATTCGTGATTTGAATTACATTCGTCACCTGAACGGGGAAGTATACTAAGAGCAGAGTTATGCGAGTCTGCTCTTTTTTACATACTAGAGGAGACAGTCTATGAATGAGGTGATCCCATGTACGATTTGGTTATTATCGGAGGCGGTCCGGCAGGGCTTTCCGCAGCAGTATACGCAGCTCGTGCGAATTTGAAAGTTGCGGTTGTAGAGAAGGGTCTTCCCGGCGGACAAATGCAAAATACGACGGAAGTGGAGAACTATACGGGCTTTAAAATGATTATGGGACCCGAGCTTTCCCAAGTCATGCATGAACATGCGCTCCACCTGGGCGTCGAGTATTTCAACGCCGATGTGGAAAAGGTCGAATTGGAAGGCAACATCAAACAGGTCCATACGACCCGGAATGTAATGGAAGCGAAAGCCGTTTTGATCGCAACCGGTGCCGAACCTAAAAAACTGGGCGCCAAAGGGGAAGAAGAATTTCGCGGACGCGGGGTCAGTTACTGCGCGACTTGTGACGGGGCGTTCTTTAACGAGAAGCGTGCCGGCATGGATAAGGGCGTAATTGTCGTCGGCGGCGGCGACTCCGCCGTGGAAGAAGGCACTTTCCTTACCCGTTTCAACAAAGTAACGCTGGTGCACCGACGCGACAAATTGCGTGCGCAGCCGATTTTGCAAAAACGGGCGTTTGACAATCCGAAGATGAACTTTATTTGGGACAGCACGGTCGAAGAGATTCTTGGAGAAGGGGCTGTAAAGGCTGTTCGTGTGAAAAACCTGGAAACCGGCGAAGTGACCGAAGTTCCGGCTAACGGGGTATTCATCTACGTAGGAATGAAACCGAACACCGACTTCCTGCAAGGATCTAAGATCCTGAACGAAGGCGGGTATATCCCGACGGATGAGAATATGAAAACTGCGGTGCCCGGCGTATTCGCGGCTGGCGACGTACGGGAAAAAGGATTGCGTCAGATCATCACCGCTGCCGCTGACGGTGCGATTGCCGCGATGTCCGCATACCATTACATCGAGTCGCTGGAAGACGCAAAAGAAGACGTTACCGTTTGATGCGTAGCAGCTCGGGCGACCTGATGCCATACAGAAATGCCGGATTGGGAAAATCCCGATTCGGCTTTTTGCGTTGTTTGATCTGCAGGGAAACCATGCTAAACTAATACAGGGTGATGGCGATTGGCACAGGATCAATTTATCATTGTAGGCACGGCGGGACACATTGACCATGGGAAAACCACGCTGGTCAAGGCGTTGACCGGCCTTGAAACGGATACGCACAAGGAAGAAAAGGAGCGGGGCATTTCGATTGACATCGGTTTTGCTCCGTTGACTCTCCCCGATGGGAAGCGCATTGGAGTGATTGATGTCCCCGGGCATGAGAAATTCATCAAAAACATGTTGGCGGGGGCTGCGGGAATTGACTTGATTCTGCTCGTCATTGACGCGAATGAAGGAATCATGCCGCAAACGAAAGAGCACTTGTACATTGTGGAAATGCTGCACGTGCAAAAAGGGATTGTCGTGCTGACGAAAGTGGATACGGTGGATGAAGAGTGGCTGTCCCTGGTTCAGGAAGAAGTGCGGGAAGGGCTGAAGGATTCCACGCTGGCTGACGCGCCGATTGTGCCGGTATCCTCGGTGACGGGGGAAGGAATCGAGGAATTGCGCAATCTAATCGCCGAACTTGCGAAGGAGATCAAGCCGCGAGAAGTGAACGCTCCGTTTCGGCAGCCGATTGACCGGATCTTCTCAGTCCCGGGGTTTGGCACGGTTGTCACAGGGACGATTTTTGCCGGGAGTGTAAAGGTTGGGGATACGGTGGAAATTCTCCCTGCCGGTTTGTCTGCCCGGATTCGTTCGATTCAGGTGCACGGCGAAACGACCGAAAAGGCGCAAGCAGGTCAGCGCACCGCTTTGAACCTCGTCGGTGTGGAGCGAAGCGATTTGTCGCGCGGGTTTGTCGTTGCGGCACCTCACGTGTACAAACCGTCGCAGCTTATGGACGCCCGATTCCGGTTGTTGACGGAAAGTCCGCGCACACTGACAAATCGCATGCGGATTCGCGTTTACATCGGTTCAAACGAAGTGTTGGGCCGTGTGATTTTGCTGGATCGGGATGAACTGCTGCCCGGCGAGGAAGCGTTGGTGCAGTTGGATTTGGAAAGTCCCGTCGTCTGTGAAGCGAAAGACCATTTGATTATTCGAACGTATTCCCCCATGTACACGCTGGGCGGAGGAGTTGTGATCGATCCCCATCCGACACGACTGTACCGGCGAAATCGCCAGTATATCCTGGAGGATCTGGAATCTCGGGAAAAAGGCGGGCCGCAGGCACGAATCCTGCAAGTTCTGGAAGAAGAAGTCGGCTTGTCTTTGGCCGAACTGTCCAAGCGGATGAAAGCAACGGACGATCAAGCGGCGCAATGGATCGATGAATTGAAAACCCACAATCAAGTTGTGGAACTGCCGGGCGGCAGCGGGTATGTGACTTATCGATCGCTGGCCGGATTGTTGGACGAGATCGAAGAGAAAATCCGTGCCCACTACAGCCGTGAAAAATATCATACGTTCGCGGCGAAGGCACAAATCCTCTCCCAGTTGTCCAAGAAATTAAAGCCGAAAGTGTATGACGGCATTCTGGAACTGGGGGAGTGCATGGGACGGATTGACGTGCAGCAAGACAGGGTGCGGATTGCCGACTATGAAGTGCCGCTCGGACTGAAAGAAAAGCAGATGTATCAACAAGTGCTGGAGGCTTTTCAAAAAGCGGGGTTCCAACCGCCCGGCATCCAGGATTTGCAGGCGCAGTACAAAGGGCAGGACAAGATGCTGCAGGGCATTCTCAGTTTGTTGAAAGAGCGTGATTTGTTGGTTGAAGTGGAAGACGGGATCCTGTTTGCGAAAGAAACGATGGCTCAAGCACCGGATTTGCTTGCCGAACTGGCGGGCGAAAACGGATTTACAGTGGCGGAATTTCGCGACCGGGTGGGGACATCGCGCAAGTATGCGTTAGCTTTGCTGGAGTATTCGGATCGCATCAAATGGACAAAACGAGTGGAAGACCGGCGCGTGTTGCTGAAAGCGCAAGCAAAAAACGGGTCTATGGGAACGGCGAATGCGGACGCGTAAACTAACAGATCCGATCTGTTACAATTTTTTAACCATGATGTAATATATTCGCAACAATTTCTGGTTACACTATAGACGTAACACATTTGACCCCCTTTTTTTTCATATATCTTTCTTGTGGCGTGAAGCGGAAATC
>JAGVBM010000080.1 GCA_020059765.1 Bacillota bacterium | reverse complement strand
ATACCTGCCCCGATGGGAGACTACCAAATCGGCGGCAGTTTGGAAGCAGTGAAGGTTACCGTTTGATTAAAGATCAGCATTTTCTACCGACCGGTTGACAGAGTCGGAGAGGGGGCGTACAATAAAATAAAACTGAATGGCTATTCATTCATTTCTTTATACTTGTTAGAATTTATAAAATTTATGCAACAAGTATAAGGGCAATGTTGGGTGGGAATAACTTTGGCCCGCCTGCGCCTAAAGGCTTAGCGAAGCCAAGTTTTCTTTATTTGCTGCTAGGGTGGTGATCCGATATCGCACAAAAAAAGAATCCGGAAAAATACGATGCGATTTTGTCAGCCGCTATTAAAGTGATTGGCCAATCGGGATATCATAATGCCCCGATTTCGCGAATTGCTCGGGAAGCGGGAGTGGCGGACGGCACCGTCTATTTGTACTTCAAGAACAAAGAGGATGTGCTGATTTCCATATTGGCTGACGCCATCGGCCGCGTGGTAGCGGAAATCGAGGAACGTTTCAAAACGGAGTCCGACCCGATCCGAAAGCTGCATTACCTGGTTTCCGTTTATTTTGAAAAATTGGGCACTGACAAAAATTTGGCACTGGTGACGCAAATCCACCTGCGCCAATCCGACCAGGCGATGCGTCGCCAAATCGGCGATATCATTCGTCCGTATTACGGATTGATCGATCATGTGCTGCGGGACGGTATCGAAAAAGGGGTTTTTCGCCCGGAGATTGATCCGCGAATCGCACGGCGCTTGGTGTTTGGCACCATGGATGAAACGATCACGGCGTGGGTTCTCACCGGAGCCAAATATAATTTGCTCGGTTTGATTGATCAGGTTGTCGATTTGCTCGTCCACGCCATGAAAAAGTAGAGAGGAGATTCCGGCATGAACATTCTGGTCTTGATGAAGCAAACCTTTGACACCGAAGAAAAGATCGTGGTGGAAGGCAATCAGGTGAAAGAAGACGGCGTGCAGTTCATCATCAATCCGTATGATGAGTATGCCATCGAAGAAGCAATTGCACTGCGCGACAAAGTAGGGGGCGAAATAACGGTCATTACCCTGGGACCGGATCGCGCCGAGGAATCGCTGCGCAAAGCATTGGCCATGGGAGCCGACCATGGGGTTCATATCAATGATTCCGCTCTGTTTGGCGACGAATATAAAGCGGCGAAAGTATTGGCGGAATACATCAAAACCCAATCCTTTGACATGATTCTCGGCGGAAACCAGGCAGTGGACGACGGATCCGGGCAGGTAGCCGTGCGAGTGGCCGAATTGCTGGGAATTCCGCATATTTCAACCATCACGAAACTGGAAGTGGAAGGAACCAAAGTAACGGCTCATCGTGATGCGGAAGGCGACCTGGAGATCGTCGAGACCTCCTTGCCCGTTTTGGCAACCGCGCAACAAGGGCTGAATGAACCCCGTTATCCTTCTCTGCTTGGAATTCGCAAGGCAAACAAAGTTCCGTTGAAAGTGGTGACCGCTGCCGACGTGAGCGTGGCGGATGCACCGAAAAACGAGATTGTTGAAACCTTCCTGCCGCCGGAAAAAACGGGCGGCCGCATCCTGGAAGGGGATACCCCGGGACGTGTGAAAGAATTGGTGTCGCTCCTGCGCACGCAAGACAAGGTCATTTGAAAAGCAAGGTCATCTGACAAGCAAGGCCATTGAAACAAGACAAGGGCTTAAAGGGGATGAACATATGGGACGCAAAGTACTCGTACTTGCCGATATCCGGAATGACAAATTGCGCAACGTGACGTTTGAATCATTGACCGCAGCCCGCGCACTGGCGGAAGGGGGCGAGGTATTCGCTGCTTTGCTGGGGACTAGCGTGGCCGGTTTTGCCGATGCATTGGCCCATTACGGTGCCGACCGAGTATTCTTGGTCGAGCATGAAGCATTGGCGAATTATGTGCCGGATGCCTACGCCAAAGCGATGGAGACGGTAATCCGTGAAAGCGGAGCGGAAGTGGTGCTGCTGGCCCATTCCGCCATTGGCCGCGATCTGGCTCCGAAACTGGCTGCCCGCTTTGCAGCGGGGCAAGCTTCCGATATCATCAACGCGGAAGTGGCTGACGGAAAGATCGTGTTCACACGGCCGATCTATGCCGGAAAAGCATTTACGAAGGTTGTTGTTTCAGGTATGGCGCTTGCGACAGTTCGTCCGAACAACCTGGCGGCGGGCGAACCGGACACGTCCCGCAGTGCCAATGTAACGACGATATCTGTCGATCTGCCGGCCGACTCGCTGCGCACCTTCATCAAAGAGGTTGTGAAAAAGAGTACGGGCGGCGTCGACTTGTCGGAAGCGAAGATTATCGTTTCCGGCGGCCGGGGTGTAAAAAGTGCGGACGGATTCAAACCGCTGCAGGAACTGGCGGACGTTCTCGGGGCTGCCGTAGGCGCATCCCGCGGTGCATGCGACGCGGAATACTGCGATTACTCGCTGCAAATCGGCCAGACCGGAAAAGTGGTTACCCCTGATTTGTACATTGCCTGCGGTATTTCCGGCGCCATTCAGCATCTCGCCGGGATGTCCAACTCGAAAGTGATTGTTGCGATCAACAAAGATCCGGAAGCACCGATCTTTAAAGTGGCCGACTATGGCATCGTCGGCGACATGTTCGAAGTCGTACCGGTTTTGACGGAAGAACTGAAAAAAGTGCTGGCCGAGTAATTGTATAGAGAAGATTCAGGAGTGGAGACAAACAGATATAGAGGAGTGGCTTTGCGTATTGACGCAGAGCCACTTTGCGTTACACAGTGCATAATCTGATGCAAAGTGTCGATTTTTATCCTTTGATCATGTAAACTGGAGCAAAAGGAAGGAGACGGATTTGCATGAACAAAACATGGCTTTCCTTGTCGCTGCTTTCGATCTTTTTGGCAGCGGGTTGTTCGATATCAACCAAACCGAACGGACAAAGCTCGCCGACGCCGACTCCCGCACCGACACCTGTCACGACAACGCCGGAAGCGGAAACGATTTTTCTGCAAAAAACAGACTTGAACGGGGACGGCACATTGGAAACCGTCTCT
>JAGVBM010000360.1 GCA_020059765.1 Bacillota bacterium | reverse complement strand
GCTTGAATTGAAGGAAACGGGCCTCGTTCGGAAAATCGGGGTCTCCGTCTACAATGCAAGGCAGATTGATGCTATTTTTTCGCGTTATCCATTGGACCTGATTCAGGTGCCGCTGAATGTGTTTGACCAACGGCTGCTGCACAGCGGGCATCTCAAGAAATTAAAACAACAAGGCTTGGAAATTCACGCCAGATCACCGTTTTTGCAAGGAGTGTTGCTGGCATCTCCGGAAGAATTGCCGACCCATTTCCGCATAATAACGAATCATTTGCAGCAGTATCGGCGGTGGCTGGCGGCGAATCGTCTCTCCCCTGCGCAAGCAGCGTTGGGATTTGTAAATCAATTGCCGGAAATCGATGCTGTAATTGTCGGTGTGGAAACAGAAAAACAGTTCTGCCAGAATTTGCAGGATGTTAGAACGCCATGGCCAATGTGCGACATGCGGCAATTTGCAATTGATGATGAAGCAATCATCGATCCAAGACTTTGGCACTTCAACACATCCGGCCGGGAGGAAGCGCCATGATTTTGGCTGTCCTGCAAGCTCGATGTTCGTCGACACGTTTGCCGGGGAAGGTGTTAAAACCGATTCTAGGGGTGCCGATGCTCCTTCGTCAAATCGAAAGAGTGAAACGTTCTGCCTGCATTGAAAAAATTCTCGTCGCCACGAGCGACGACCCTTCCGATGACCCGATTGAAAGCATCTGCGAGGAAAACGGAATCGTTTGTTTTCGCGGAAAATTGGACGATGTGTTGGATCGCTTCTATCAGGCAGCCAGCCTGTATCTTCCCCTTCATGTTGTGCGCTTGACGGGAGACTGCCCATTGTCTGATCCCGATCTCATCGACAGGGTGATCCGTTTCCATTTGCAAGGAGAGTTCGACTATACCAGTAATGCGTTGGAACCGACATTTCCCGACGGGCTGGATGTGGAGATTTTCCGTTATTCCTGTTTGGAGAAAACTTGGCACAATGCACGGTCCCCGGCAGACCGGGAACACGTGACCCCTTATATGTATCGGACAACCGGCCGAGCCGAAATGGGCAGTTACACCAATCGAATCGATCTTTCCCATCTGCGCTGGACCGTCGATGAGGAAGCCGATTTTCTCTTGATAACCCGAATCTATGAAGCTTTGTACGTGCAAAACCCGTTTTTTGCAACACAGGATATTCTTGATTACTTATTCCAAAACCCGGAACTACTTAAGCTGAATTCCCAATACAAGCGAAACGAACGTTATCAAAGTGAAGGTGAGTGAAGGTGTCAATCCGGTATCACAAATCAGAACAACTGTTGGAACGTGCCCTGAAAACCATTCCCTTGGGAACACAGACGTTCAGCAAGAGCAAAACACAGTTTCCTTTCGGCGTCTCTCCCTATTTTATTAAAAAGGGGGCAGGCAGCCATGTTTGGGACGTTGACGGAAATGAGTATATCGATTTCATTAACGGACTGGCATCGGTCAATTTGGGATATCAGGATCCGGATGTAAACTACGCCGTCGCCAAACAGTTGGAAAACGGTGTGATTTTTTCGCTGCCTCACTCCCTTGAGTTTCAAGTCGCAGAGAAGCTGGTTGAAATGATACCTTGCGCAGAAATGGTACGGTTTGGCAAAAACGGATCGGATGCCACAGCAGGAGCGATTCGATTGGCTAGGGCGTATACAAAACGGGATCATGTTGCTGTTTGCGGATATCATGGCTGGCAGGATTGGTATATCGGAACTACGCCGCGCAACTTGGGAGTTCCGCTAGCGGTCAGGGAATTAAGCCATACGTTTCAATATAACAATCTTGCTTCTTTGCAGGACATCTTCCGACGGTTCCCTGAACAGATCGCCGCTGTCATCATGGAGCCCATGAACATGCAGGAGCCGGAAAATCAATTTCTGCAAGATGTGGCTGTACTCACAAGGGAGCAAGATTCGCTGTTGATTTTTGACGAAACGATTACGGGATTTCGTTTTGCAAAAGGGGGAGCGCAGGAATATTTTGGGGTTGTTCCCGATCTTGCCACTTTCGGCAAAGGAATGGCCAACGGATATCCCATATCAGCGATCGTCGGCAGAGAAGAGATCATGCGCATGATGGAAGAACTCTTTTTTTCTTTCACTTTTGGCGGGGAGACCCTTTCATTGGCAGCGTCCCTAGCAGCCATGACAAAGATCCAAACGCAACCGGTCATAGAGACCATGAAACGTCAAGGACAGAAGATTCTCGATGGCATTCGTTTCCTGATCGACAAGCATCAGATGCAGGATGTTCTTTCCGTTTCCGGCCATCCCGCTTGGTCGTTCCTGATCTTCCGTGATGCTGGTGCGTATAGCCAATGGCAAATTAAGACGCTTTTTTTGCAAGAAGTATTTGCAAGAGGAATTCTGACGGTCGGAACCCATAATCTGAGCAATTCTCACAGTGATCAAGACATCGCCGAGCTGTTGCATGTCTATAATCAAGTATTTCCGGTCATTAAACATGCAATTGAGCATGGAAATCTGGAAACGGTGCTTGCTTGCAAACCGTTGGAACCGTTATTCAAGATTCGATGATCGTGACTGCTGCAAAGGATTGTCGGACAGTCTGGAGGTAGTGACAATTGGAAAACCATCATAAAATTCTCGAAACGCTTCGTTATTTCCTGCAGCAGAAGCTGCACATCTTTTTGCAAAATCCGGAATCCGTCCTGGAATTTCCCGTATTTGAGCAACCCCGCATCTCCATCTTGCTGATTCTTTACAACAAGGCGGAATACACCTACCAATGCCTGGAAACGATTAAGGCGCATGCCGATGTCCCCTATGAGATTATTCTTGTGGATAACGGATCAACCGATGCGACGCATCAATTGACAAACAAGCTGCGAAACGTGGAATTGATTCGAATTCCAGACAACGTAGGGTTTCTCAAAGGTTGCAACTTGGGAGCCAAGCGTACGCGCGGGGAATGGATTCTGTTTTTGAACAATGACACCCAGATCACGCCGGGATTATTGTCAAGCCTTTTGGATACGGCTGGAAAGCATCCGGATTGCGGCGCCGTCGGCGGTAAGCTGATTTTTCCAGACGGCAAGCTTCAGGAGGCTGGCAGCATTCTCTGGAACGACGGTTCGGCTATGGGGTATGGCCGAGGAGATGATCCTTTCAAACCGGAGTATTCATACGTGAAAGAAGTGGATTATTGCTCGGGTGCCTGCATGCTGGTCAAAAACAAAATTTTTAAAAGTTCCGGCATGTTTGATGATGAGTTTTCGCCAGCCTATTACGAAGAAGCCGATCTGAGCACCCGTATTTGGCAATTGGGTTACAAAGTTCTCTATCAACCGTCCGCCACGGTGATTCATTATGAATTCGGCAGTTCCGGCTCCTGGGAAGAGGCCATTCAATTGCAAATTCAAAATCGGGAAAAATTTATAAGCAAATGGAAATCGGAGCTTGCCCATTTTACCCCCTATTCCCCGGAAGCCATACTGCAAGCGAGAGAACGTTCGCAGCGCAAGGTGAGAATTTTGGTGATTGATGACCGTGTCCCGGTTCCCAACTTGGGATCTGGCTATCCGAGAAGTTACATGGTGCTGGAATCTCTAGCAGAAACAGGTTATCAGACAACTTTCTTTCCATTGCAGTTTCCTGAGAAAGTGCAGCCTCATACGCATATCCTGCAGCAAAAGGGCATCGAGATCATCTTCAACAATAATGTGCGGGAAAAGCTGAATTTCAAACAGTTCTACGAAGCACGGAAAGACTATTATGATGTGGTTTGGATCAGCCGACCGCATAATTTGAAGGAGGTGTTTGATGTCATCAAGAGCATCAATCCACAGCAAAAAGTGATCTACGATGTCGAAGCGCTATTTTCAGTTCGCGACATTTTGCAGCTGGAGTTAAGGGGAAACCGCTTATCCGAACGAGAAAAACAGCAGCATATCAAGCAAGAAATGGATATGATCCGGAAAGCGGATATCGTGATTTCCGTATCGGAGTCAGAACGGCAAACGATGCAAACTTACGGTGTGAAAGACGTGAAAATCTTAGGGATCAGTGTGAATGGGCATCCGACTCCCAATCGCTTTGAACAACGGAAAGATATTTTGTTCGTCGGTGGATTTCTGGAGTCTCCTTGTCCGAATGAGGATGCAATCTTGTATTTTATCAATCAAATCTACCCCTATGTTTAT
>JAGVBM010000008.1 GCA_020059765.1 Bacillota bacterium | reverse complement strand
TCAATTTCGAAACCCATTTTCTTGTATAAGGCAATGGCTGGAGCGTTATTCACCATCACATGTAAGGCCAAACGATAAATGTTGTTGAATTGAGCCCACTGTTCCATTTCGCAAAACAAAGTCGTCCCAATCCCTTGACCGGAGAACTTCTTCAAAAGACCGATCACGATAAAGACGGTATGCCTGTTTCTCTTGGCTGCCCCACCTCTAGCCATTATGTATCCGATCAATTCACCATTCTTTTCGACAACAAGGATGGTTGAATTGTCATTGGAAAGAAAGCCTTTGATAATGGTACGTTGTTGTTCCGTTGTGGTCGTTCTTTCTCCTGCTTCGTACAGCATAAAACTCGTTTCGGCATCAATTTCCCTGAGAACATGCAAGAACTTTTCCGAATCGGTTTCGCGTATTTCACGAATTTTCATTACAGATCCCTCTGCTCCTTCTTCTTCTGAAGTTGGATCAAACGGTCGAGCTTCTCCAGCAGCATGGCGTCTTGCTCGGATTTCGTGCGCATGAAATCAAGAACCTTGAACAAGAAATAGATGCTGAAGACAATCAGAAAGATTGAAATGAGCCATGGAATGAAAACAAAAATGGCTGGAAAACCAACGTTTGAAAACATCACAAATCCCTCCCTTATCTTACTAATTTTACCAGACTTGTGAGTTGAGTAGAATCCTTGCGTTAAAAATTTTGGAGGTTGGAATTGTTGGAAGTTGGCTTATTATAGTGTGACCCGTGTAAAAGTGGGGAAATGAAGATTTCCCCGACGGTGAGCCGGGGAATCTGCTAACAAGATGATTCATGAACCTTCATCATCATCCCGTCCAAGCGCCTGCCGATTTGCGTCTCCATCCAGCAAGCGGTGTTGATTAATTTCTCAAGTTGCGTTCCGGTGCCAATCTCCATTTGGTGAAACATATTGACCATGTCTTCGGTGCAAACATTGCCGACCGCTTTCGGAGCAAACGGACATCCTCCAAGTCCTGCGATAGACGAGTCAAATCGCCGTACCCCCGCTTCGTATCCGGCAAATACATTCGCTAACCCCAAACCTCTTGTATTATGAAAATGAAGACCCAACGGCGATTGTTCACCAAAAGTTTGCTTGAACGCAAGAACGGTGTCTTTGACTTGCTTTGGATTGGCCATCCCTGTTGTGTCGGCCAGGGTGATTTCCTGACATCCCGCGTTCATAAATTGATCCGCGATGCGCAGAATGCGATCCAGCGGAACTTCTCCTTCAAACGGACAGCCAAACGAGGTGCCCAAGACTCCGACTACGGATTTTCCGGCTGCGACAGCTTCTGTAATGACAGGCACAAGTTCGTTGACAGATTGCTCAACCGATCTTCTCGCGTTTCTCAGATTAAACTCATTGCTTGCGGCCAAGACGATGTGCAGAGCATCCACGTCAGTTTTCAAGGCGCGTTCCAGGCCGCTGCGGCTTAAAACGAGTCCGGCGTATGTCACGTTTTCAGTGCGGGGAACATGACGCAATACTTCTTCCGCGTCGGCCATTTGCGGAACGACCTTGGGATTGACGAACGAAACCGCTTCGATTTTTTGAATTCCCGCGTCGATCAGACGTTTGATCAGGTCAACCTTTTGCTCGGTTGAGAGAATTTTTTTCTCGTTTTGCAGTCCGTCCCGGGGACCGACCTCACAGATCTGAATCACAGGGTTTCCTCCTCTTTGTCACTGATCTCGGACAGGTGCAGCAATACATGATCCCTGCCTTTGTAGATGTGCTCCATCATTGCTGTTTTGGCCCTGTCAGGATCCTGCAGTTCAATTGCCCGCAGAATGATTTGATGGTCGAGTAAAGATTGTTTAACCGCAGGCTGGTCGTACCAGAAAAACGAGCGAAACACGAGGGGGAGCACGACGACTTTTGAAATCAAGAATTCAATGTGATTGTTGTGGGAAGCCGCAAGAATGGCTTCATGGTAACGATTGTTTAAACGGGCAATTTCTTTGATGGTAACCGCATGGGAATGATCGAAGCGATTGATGGCCTGTGCATACAACAGATTGATTTTTTTTATGACCTGTACATCATGTTCGGATCGCAGCAAAGCTGCCTGACTGGCAGCATATCCCTCCAGCAGAGCCCGCAGATCATAGATTTGTTGTATATCTTGCGGGGAAAAAGTACGTACCGATAACCCCCGTTTTAAAGGTGTGATTAAACCTTCCGTTTGAAGTCTCTTTAAAGCCTCACGAATAGGCGTTCTGCTTAACTGGAGTTCTGCAGCAAGAAATTCTTCCGTCAGGCGCATCCCGGGTTCATAATCCCCTTCAATAATTGCATTACGAATAAACTCGTACGCTTCCATAACAACACTCCTTGCTCACATTGTATACAAATGATTGTTCTGTGTAAACGGAAAATACAGTTGCGTTATTCTTTTATTCATAAACACGAATAATAAGTATTGATTCGAATCAAAAAACCCAATAAAAAACGAACATAACAACAATATTTCAGGAGTTATATTCGTAAAATATTTAAATAAACCGAAAATATAGAATTTTTATAAACATCATATTGATTAATTGTATACAAGACGTTATCATTTGAATATCGATCATAAAGAGACTGATTTTAGGGGTGGACAGTATGGTAGACGGGAAGGAACGTATGCCGTTGGATGGCATTCGGGTATTAGAAGTCGGAACATTGCTCGCGGGTCCCTTTACCGGGAGATTGTTGGGGGATTTCGGGGCGGAGGTGATAAAAATCGAGCCGCCGGACAGAGAAGATCCGATGCGTTCATGGGGGAAACAAAAAGAGGGGCATGGATTATGGTGGCCGATTCAATCGCGTAACAAAAAATCGATTACTCTGAATTTGCGCATCGAAGAAGGACAACAGATTTTCCGTGAACTGGCAAGGGAAGCGGATGTGATCATCGAAAATTTCAGGCCCGGCACAATGGAAAAATGGAATCTGTCCTACGAACAACTTTCGGAAGTCAATCCGGGATTGGTCATGGTCTCCACTTCCGGCTTCGGGCAGACAGGACCTTACAAAAACCGCGCCGGATTCGGAAGCGTTGGGGAAGCAATGGGAGGATTGAGATACGTCACGGGTTTTCCGGACAGACCGCCTACTCGCATCGGCATCAGTATCGGGGACACATTGGCTGCACTGTTCGCAACGATTGGCTGCTTAACCGCTCTGCATGAACGAAACCGTTCCGGGAAAGGTCAAGTGGTTGACACGGCACTGTACGAAGCGGTGTTTTCCGTAATGGAAAGTATTGTCCCGGATTACT
>JAGVBM010000322.1 GCA_020059765.1 Bacillota bacterium | reverse complement strand
TGAGGGTGCTTTTCGGTATTTTGAGGAGGGGTAAGCAGTGACCAACTTGTTTTTTTCCATGATTCCATTGATTGCATCACTGGTGTCGCTGGTGTTTGCCTGGAACCTCTGGCGGCAATATCGGGTGCACCGGCGGAACAGTCCACTCCTCTGGGCGGTTTCCATGCTGTTGTACGCGATTGCGGCATTCGGTGAATTTTATGGGTTATTATTCGGCATGAACGTATTCATGTACAAATTGTACTATATCAGCGCGGTTTCCCTGGTGGCTGTCATGGCTGCGGGACAGGTCTATTTCATGTCGACAAAATGGGGACATGCATTCCTTGCCGTCACCGGTGTCGGTTTCCTGGCTTTCGTCTTGCACACGACCCTGTCACCCGTGAATGTGGAAGCATTGTCGGCGGTCGGCTCGGTCGTCGGAGGCGAGGCGATGCCGGCGGGTCTACGCAAAATCTACCCGCCGATTTTATCCGGGATCGGCGGAACGGTTCTCCTGCTGGGAGCGTTTTGGTCCTGGTGGAAGTCGCGGCGGCGGTCGCCGCTGTTGATTATGGTGGGATCGCTTGTATTGATGGCCGCAGGCCGATTGGCGAAAATGGGGTATCCGGAATGGCTCCCGTTGAGCGAACTGCTCGGCATCACGATCATGTATTACGCAAACCGCGGCAATTACGATATAATGGGGGCAGGTACACAGGTGAAAGGGGCAGAAAAACAATCATGATGGATGCCAACCAAATTATTGAATTTATCCAAAAAAGCGAAAAGAAAACTCCGGTCAAAGTGTACGTCAAGGGCGAACTTGACGGAATCGACTTCACTGCCGACACGCAAACCTTCCTTGCCGGACAAGTCGGGATTCTGTTCGGGGAATGGAAACATATCAAGCCTGTATTGGAAGCCAACAAAGACAAGATTATCGACTATGTGGTGGAGAGCGACCGCCGCAATTCGGCTATCCCATTGCTTGACAGCAAAGACATTCAGGCCCGCATCGAACCGGGCGCGATCATTCGCGATCAGGTGACGATCGGGAACAATGCGGTGATCATGATGAATGCCACGATCAACATCGGGGCCGTCATCGGAGAAGGCACGATGATTGACATGAACGTGGTTGTCGGCGGCCGCGGCACGATCGGCAAGAATTGCCACATCGGCGCGGGTACGGTCATTGCAGGCGTAATCGAACCGCCGTCGGCCAAGCCGGTAGTCGTCGAGGACGATGTGGTGATCGGCGCCAACGCTGTCATTCTGGAAGGAGTCCGCGTCGGAAAGGGATCGGTGGTCGCCGCCGGTGCGGTTGTCGTCGATGATGTTCCGGAAAATGTGGTTGTAGCAGGAGTTCCGGCCCGCATTATCAAACAGATTGACGAAAAGACCAAATCGAAAACTGAAATCAAGCAAGAATTGCGGCAGCTGTAACGATGAGGGGGACAAGATCATTTGTCGAGATTCGCAGACAACTGCACCAGATTCCGGAACCCGGCTTTCAGGAGTTCAAGACGCAGCGGTTTCTGCTGGACTGCTTGCAGGATCTGCCGCAAGAACGGCTAGCCATCAAAACCTGGCGAACCGGGATCCTCGTGAAAGTGAAAGGGACTCAGCCGACGAAACGGATCGGCTATCGGGCAGATATGGACGGGTTGCCGATTGAAGAGGAAACATCGTATGAGTTTCGTTCCCTGCATCCGGGCTACATGCACGCATGCGGTCACGACATGCATATGACGATCGGGCTTGCCGTGGTGACCCATTTTGTGCAAAATCCCGTGCAGGATGATGTGATCGTCATCTTTCAACCGGCGGAAGAGGGGCCGGGCGGCGCCAAACCGATGCTGGAAAGCGCTGAATTGGCAGAATGGAAGCCGGATCTGATACTGGCCCTGCATATTGCGCCGGAATATCCGGTAGGCACGATAGCGACAAGGCCGGGCATTCTGTTTGCCAATACATCCGAACTGTTTATTGATTTGATCGGCAAGGGCGGTCACGCCGCTTTTCCGCACCAGGCCAACGACATGGTGGTGGCGGCGGCTCATTTGACGACCCAACTGCAAAGCATTATCTCGCGGAACGTGGACCCTCTCGATTCGGCCGTGATTACGATCGGCAAGATCGAGTCGGGGACGCGGCAAAACATCATCGCGGAAAAAGCGAGGCTGGAAGGCACGATCCGCACGTTGTCCGTCGCATCGATGGACAAGGTGAAAGCGCGGATTGAAGCGGTCGTCAAAGGAATTGAGACGGGTTTTGAATGTCGGGCGGCAATCGATTACGGGTCCAATTACCGGCAGGTTTACAACGAGGAACAGATCACCCGCGAATTCATGAACTGGGTGCGAGACAAGGGAGCGGTTCGTCTGGTCGAATGCAGGGAAGCGATGACCGGCGAGGACTTTGGCTATTTCCTGGAAGAGATACCGGGATTGATGTTCTGGCTCGGCGTCGATACGCCTTACGGGCTGCATCACGCCAAGATTGAGCCGAATGAACAGGCGCTTGACGTGGCGATCGGTCTGGTCACGAGTTATATCGAATGGAAATCAGCATCCGAATAGCACATGTGCCTGGAATTGATTTCCCGTGAATAAAGGAAAGGATCCTGGTCGTATGCAGCCGAGAGGTTGCATACGGTTGTACAGGTATCCTGTACGGTCGACGTGCTCATATCCTTCCGTGATTTTTAGGAATTTTCTCATAAAGAGCAGTTGGGCAGAGGATTCTTCCTGTCCAACTGTTTTTGTTTTTCTCTGCGCCTTTGATCTCAGACCTTCTAAGCATGCGAACGGTCGGAAATTCTTTTGAGTTTTCGAATGTTGTATATATTTTCTGGAATCTTGTAGTTATGTAACCAAAATTTACAGATAGTTGAAATAAGAATATTCAGATACGATGGTGTTATCATTCAACATTTAAATAAAGTGAGGCAGAATCTGATCTACTTAACTGAAACCTGAATCCGTGACATCTTTCTCAATCAAAGGTCGAGGCTTAAATTAGTCTTTATTTTTGATCTTTCGGCAGAGAATTTTGCCTGGGATAACACTTGTT
>JAGVBM010000031.1 GCA_020059765.1 Bacillota bacterium | reverse complement strand
TTTTCAAGTTATTGCCCCCTAGATTTCGGATAACAGGACTTCCGAAGATGTCCTAGAATTACTATACTATATATTTGGACAAATTAACGGAAATTATTTTGCTTGAACAGGAAAGGGTTGCCGAACTGAAAACACTCGGATGATCGTGTGCGAAGCAGAGGTCTGGATTGTATGCAAGAACAAGCGCTGCTCACTGCGCTTGTTCATCATATCAATTTTCTCCAATAGGAATGCCGTCCGCGACCTACACACTCAATAAGCCCTGTTATTCGTAATTGACTCAGCACCTTTGAAATGGTTTTAGGGCTGATATCGGGACATAGATTGAGAAGTTGTCCAATCGTAAATTCAGATTCCATTTGTTTGATAACCGACTCTATGTGACGTTCTTTCCAACCCCATGACATAAGGAATCCCTCCTATGATAGTAGCATGTCCCAAATCAGTCTCCACTTGGTTGGAGAAGGTCTGTTTCTTTGCTTAGTATTCTCCTCGGGTGATATCATATCACGGACGAAATTGTCGACATGTGCAGCTTAAGTTGGAAAAAGCTTTATGACCTGAATTTAACCGGGTTTGACCTTCTGCGCTTGATTCTTCATATCCGGCAACAAACGGACCATGTCTCTCTGAGCAATTGGAACAGATCATTCAGCAAGTAAAGAGTCAACAAGGCGGTATTGTGGGGACGAGTCTGGTGTGTTCGATGGCGGAGAATCATCATGTGCCCGCCAAACTGATTTATTCGAAGGAGGCTATCGCGGAAGCAGTTCTGGATGCCTTCGAATTAGATTGAACAAGTAATTGTTGCCGAATTAAAAATTGAATTTTATAATTTTTTTGACAGTATCGCTGCCGATCGATAGGTTGAGTCGGCAATCTGATGGAAAGTGGGGAAAACCATATGTATGTTCCCATGCTGGTCAATGATTTTTTGCAGCGGGCTGTTTCCTTGTACGGAAACAAAACGGCGATTGTCTGTGAAGACGGAACTCGCTTGACGTATCGCGAATTTGCGGTGCGTGCCAACAAACTGGCCAATGCGTTAAGGGGATTGGGAGTCGGCAAGGGAGACCGGGTTGCCTATTTGTCACCGAATACCCACCACATGCTGGAAGCCTTTTATGGCGTGACAAAGATTGGAGCGATCATGGTTCCGCTGAATACCCGGTTAATTGGCAGTGACTATTCGTACATCCTCAATCATTCCGGGGCCAAAGTGCTTTGCGCCGATGCAGAATTGGCGGGCTTGGTGGAACCGATGCGCGATGAGTTGAAAACAGTGGAACATTTTGTCTTGCTCCCCGATTTGCAAACACCGGAGCGGAACGGGTGGATCGCCTACGAGCCGCTTTTGGCAGCCCAGACCGACGAATTGTCGGACTTGCCGGAAATGGATGAAAGCGATATCGCAACCATTCTCTATACAAGCGGCACAACCGGCAAGCCAAAGGGTGTCATGACGACCCACCGGAATTTGTACGGCAATGCGGTCAATTCGATGCTGCATTTGCGGATGAACGATCGTGATGTGATACTGCATACTCTTCCTCTGTTTCATGTGAACGGGTGGGGAAATCCGTTCAGCATTACCGCTATGGGAGGAACCCATGTTTGTCTCCGCAAAATTGACCCGGCCGTGATTTATCGGCTGCTTGAACAGGAAGAAGTGACCATTGCCTGTATGGCGCCCACGGTTTTAAACATGCTGATTAATTCGGCGGAACGGGAACAGTTCAACAAAACGTCCGACATGCGGGTGGTGATCGCAGGTTCCGCTCCGCCGCCGTCGTTCGTGAAGATTGTCGAGGAGCAGATGGGCTGGGAGTTCATCCAGGTGTATGGAATGACAGAATGTTCGCCGTTTCTCACCGTTTCCCATCCCAAATCCACCATGGAGAATGTCTCGCCGGATGAACGGTATAAATACAAAGCCAAGGCCGGTTTTGCCATGTTGGGGGTCGAACTTCGCGTGGTGGACGGCGAAGGCAACGATGTGCAGCCTGACGGGAAACAAATCGGAGAAGTGATTGCCCGCGGCAACGTTGTCATGGAGGGCTACTGGAATCAGCCGGAAGAGACGGCCGCCGCCATTCGCAACGGATGGTATCATACCGGCGATATGGCGACGATCGACAAAGAAGGATATATCGACATTGTCGACCGCAAGAAAGACATTATCATCAGCGGCGGGGAAAATATTTCTTCTATTGAAGTCGAGGGGATGATCTACGAACATCCGGCCGTCTTGGAAGCGGCGGTTATCGCGATGCCGAATGAACAATGGGGAGAATTGCCGCACGCGGTGGTGGTCGTTCGTCCGGGACACAGCGTGACGGAGGAAGAGATCATCCGGTTCTGTCGGGAACGGATGGCCCATTTTAAAGCTCCAAAAACGGTTCAGTTTGTGGACGCATTGCCGAAAACAGCATCCGGGAAAATTCAGAAGGTGCAGCTAAGGGAACAATTCTGGGGACAGTCCGCTCGGAGAGTCAATTAGACTGATGTTTACAGCAAATTCATCCAATCTCGCCTGCTAGAAAGAATCCTGACTATAGTCACTGTGGCAGGTTTTTCGGAAACAATATAAAATTTGGCAGCTGTGGGTATTCATGCTTGTTATGCCTTTTGAATATCATCTAGAGCTTCACGAAATGGTCTAACCTTTTCCGCTTTCAACGCATCCATATCCTCGTTAAGCAGCTTGTAAAGCTCGAACTTGCCGATAAGCCGCTCATAGGTTTCGATACTCATGATAAATAGGCGTAGAGGCAAAGATGCAAGAAAGCACTTGCAAAACTTTTTGCTGTATTTTATAGTATTTGCATAAGAAAGCGAATTTTTCGAAATTTTGCCGTGCAAGTGAATAGCAGAAGGCAAAGGTGCCTTGGACACAGGATTTATCCTGAACCAAGGCCCTTTTTTTATATTTCGATTGGATGGCAGAGAGGTGATTCTATGACAGGCAAACCGATCCGGGCGGTCCCATTGGCCGTGCAGCTCATCCCCAACGTCGATCCGGGGTTGGCCGACAAGCTCAATTTGCCGCCGGGGATACGAAGTCTTGGGCTGCTGACCTCAAGTATCGACGATGTCGGGTATACGGCACTGGACGAGGCCACCAAGAAAGCAAGGGTTGAGGTGGTGTACGCCAAATCATTTTACGCGGGATCCGCTCACGCTTCAGGTCCGCTGTCCGGAGAGTTTCTTGGCATTCTGGGAGGCCCAACTCCATCGGAGGTCATAAGCGGGTTGGACGCCGCCATCGATCTGATGGAAACGGGGGCGTGTTTTTATTCCCTGAACGACGAGGGAACCCATGCCTATTATGCCTATGTGATTTC
>JAGVBM010000078.1 GCA_020059765.1 Bacillota bacterium | reverse complement strand
GAACGTACTTCATAGGGGAGCCCGGATTCTTTCGTCAAGTTCCGGTAAAATGCTTCCGCCATTCGATACAGTTCGTACAGGCGATTCCTTTGATGCGTCAATAGCGGATATTCTGTCGATTGCATGAGAATCTTCACGTAGTAGTACGCAAAGTTCTCGATCAACCCTGCTGCACCAGTCATCCCATCACCCTCACGTTGTTTGACGTCCAAGTAGTAGACTGTATGTGCAACAGATTTGAATTATCACTATTGATGAAAGCGGGCGTTCGCTCGCTGTCATGAATCCCTGCCGCTCAATCGTTCTGCCGTTTCAAGCGTATACAGAAGCATCGATTCCAGTTCTCCCATATTTCGTTCGTCAATTTTCCGCAAAAAACGGATGGTTGTCGTCAAGTTTGAACTTGCTTCCGTCGCGTGGTAGGATGTTTCCACCGTCTGTCGTATATCCGTCTCTTCCGTCGACCAACTTGTCTGCAGCATGTGGAACATGTCGGCCAATTCGGTTGTATTTCCGGTCCAATTCCCAAACCGATAGCGAATTGTAATTTGGCATCCGGGAAGACCTCGATCCAGCAGCCGAATTGTTGCCAGTTCCGCCGCAAAATCGACCAATTCACTGGACAGTTCCACCTCTATGTACAGATCCTCATGATTTGGCAATTGAAAGGACATGCAAAAGGTCCGGCCCATTTTTGCCAGATCGATTACGTCTTGCCTGTCCCGGATCCGTATGCGATTGTCTCTTTCCAGGTCGTAGATGGCGCCTTCCACAACCACCTTCAAATTATCAAAAATCGTTGGATCATACATCTTCGTTTTTTATCTCCGTATACATGGTTTGTACTCGTTCGACAAATTCTCCGGGGAACGAAAGACGGTGCTGTTCGCAAAGGGAACGGGCAGCCCCTTCGTATAACCGAAACAATTGCTCCGCCACACCGATTTGCGACCCCCTTGCAGGTCCGAAGAGCATCCGGTCCAGCACAGACAATTGTTCACCCGACAGTGTTTTTCGCAAACGGCGTTCATAACCGTCAAGGTAATTTCTCGCATCTTTTTCCATTGCCAGCAAATACAGGACGCGATTGCGCAGTGTGGAAAGCGATTCGGCTGTTTGCCAGAACTTTTCCCGCCGGATCGAATTTCCCACCATGACAAAATTCCAAACGACCGAATCGATTTTTTCCTGCAGATGGGACCGCAAAACCTCTTCTCCGGGAGCGTCCACAGGCGGCAGCAACGTCAGCAGTCTGTGCGGATCATACACCACATCCCATTCCCCATAGATCAATTCCCTGCGTTGGTCAGGGTCGGCCCCTTTTGCCGACGAAATCGTATGGACGTGAAGATCTGCCCGAAAATGGACGGGGAACTCCTGAAAATAAAAATACCATACCCGCTCGGCCATGCTGGTTTTGCGTTCGAAATCATCCGCATAATGGAGGATCGGATACAACAGATCGATTCGCTGCGGAATTTCAGCAAAAAACGTCTCAAATACCGCATCCTCCACCGCCACGTAAAAATCCAAATCCGAATAGAGATCCTCTTCTCCTCTCCCCACCGACCCGCCGATCCAGATCGCTTGCACCCGCGCGTCTTTCTTAAATTCATCGACCAAGGTGTCCCGCATGGTGTTTCTGAGTGCGGCCCGCATTCGTATCCCTCTCATCTTTTCATTTTTGCCCGACGTTTTCAAGTTGAACCGATACGTCAATGGCCGGTTGGCGAAATATTCACGCAATCGGGGTTCCGTTTGGCAATTCTTGATCCGGCTGCAGCAAGACGACGTCCCCTTTTTCAGGAATGCCTCCCAAAACGAGTACTTCCGATTGAAACCCGGCAATGCGCCGCGGCGGAAAATTGACAACGGCAACCACTTGCCTGCCCACTAGCATGTCTGGTGCATACCGCAACGTGATTTGCGCACTTGACCGTTTGACACCAAGCGTGCCAAAGTCGATTTCCAGCTTGATAGCCGGTACGCGCGCTTCCGGAAACGGGTCTGCTTTGAGAATGGTGCCAACCCGGATATCCAATTTAAAAAAATCTTCGATGGTCGCCATAAGCCAACTCCCTCTTACATATATTTGCATCTGTGGCTTCCGTTTGGGTTTCCTGCATGGCAGGTTTCAATTTTTCAGCAATGTCCTTCCTGTTGTAGTGTATCAGAGATAAGCCGGAAATTACAGGGAACCTCTTTTTCCCCTTCCTGACAAAACGGAAAATGCAGAATTATAAGACATTGCTTACAAAATGAGATTATCTTTAATTAATTCTACTAGAATGAAAGTTTCGAAAATTTTACTTGCCAAAAATTCCTGCTCATGAATATAATTAAATCGTTCTCTACAAATGTAGAGAAATAATAAACCATTATAGGGAGAGTGAAGAAATGAGGAAGAGATTAACAGCCATCCTCACCACGAGTTTACTTGTTGTGACCTCAGCTGCCGGTGTGCATGCTGAAAAAACCACGCCACAAGTAGATCCAGCCTCTGCCCAACAAAACACCGCAGTTCTTGCCGATCTCAACAAGAACAAACTGTTCGACAATCTGGAAGAAATGATGAATTCCGCCCAAAACGCAGACCGCTTCCCCGTTATTGTCATGTTCGACCAAGCATTTAACGATCAGGCCTATGCCGATTTGGCAGGCAAAATCGGCGCTTTCTCCACCAAGTTCAAGTACAATGCCGCATTCCACGGTTTCGCCGCCGAACTGACCAAAGGCCAAATCAATGCCCTGCAGCGTCAGCCTTTCATTAAGCAAGTAGAGTATGACATGCCGGTGCAGGCAACGATGAACACCGCCAAAACCTGGTTCGGTTCGGAAAAAGCAAGCACCGACTTCGGATTGAATGGAGACCGGGACGGCAACCCCACCTCCTACAGCAAGACCGATGTGGTGGTCGCCGTAATCGACACCGGGATTGACGGCAG
>JAGVBM010000321.1 GCA_020059765.1 Bacillota bacterium | reverse complement strand
TATGAAGGGTTTAAAATTTCCTTGGGCATGCTGGGAATTCCGTTTGATAAACAGAATGTTGCGTTTGGCGACTACCGTTTTCACAGCGGCCGCCAAGCCATACGACAACTGCTTAGGCAAAACCCGTCTATTACTGCTGTTTTTGTCAGCAGCGATGAAATGGCATTGGGAGCTATTTCGGAAGCTGCACGCATGGGAATCAAGATTCCGGACGAACTTTCAATTATCGGGTATGACAATGTAAAATTGGCCGAAATGTCAATTCCTGCCCTGACCACCGTCGGACAACCCTTGTTTGAAATGGGGTACAAGAGCGTTGAAATGTTGTTTGATTTGATCGAACAGTCGAAACAGGCCGAAACGATTGTTCGTAAAGGAAAAACTGTCTATGTCCCCCATCAAATTGTCGAACGGGAATCGGTGACATGGGTGAAATAGAACATTTTATTGATTTTAATGTAAACGTTTACAATTTTGGTGTGAAGCCGATTTTATAGTTCCGGTAAAATCGGTTGCATACATAGATTCGCAGCATGGGGGGTGCTGAAGGGTTCTTGATTCACGCAGTACCGGATATCGATTAAAGAGGAGGGGTCAAATTTGAAATTCTTGACGAAAGCTTCATGGCTAAGTGCAGGTCTTGCGATGTCGCTTGCGGTAACAGCCTGCTCAAGCGGTCAACCTGCCGCTCAATCCGGCGACCAGCAAAACGGACAGAAAGTAAAAATTGTATTTGCGCGGGGGAAAGATGTGACGGGAGCTTCACAGGAATTGGTCAGCGCTTTTGAAAAAACGCATCCCAACATTCAGGTCGAGTTGCGTGAAATGCCGGCCGATTCGGGACAAAGTCATGACCAGTATGTCACCATGCTCAGCGGCAAATCTTCCGAAATTGATGTGTTTGACCTTGACGTGATATGGCCGGCGGAATTTGCGCAAGCCGGATATTTGCTTGCGCTGGATCGTTTTATCGAACAGGATAAGATCGACATGAACCAATATATTAAAGGGGCTGTCCAAGCGGGGAATTTTGAGGGGAAACACTGGACCATGCCGAAATTTATCGATGCGGGCCTTTTGTTCTACCGAAAAGACCTTGTAAATCACGTCCCGAAAACATGGGATGAATTGATCTCTCAAGCAAAGACGCAGAAAGGTCAGGGCGGAACCCAGTTTGGCTATTTGATGCAAGCAAAACAGTATGAAGGTCTTGTTTGCAACTTTGTTGAATTCAACGCGGCTTATGGCGGGAAAATTCTTGATGACCAAGGCAATGTAACAATCAATACGCCGGAAACCATTAAAGGGTTGAAGAAAATGATTGAAATCGCCGACTCCAATTTTGTCCCCAAGAATATTAACACCTTTACCGAATTGGAATCGCACACGGCGTTTATCGAAGGACAATCGCCGTTTATCCGCAATTGGCCGTACCAGTTCGCTTTGGCGAATGATTCCAAACAGTCAAAGATTGTCGACAAAGTGGGGGTTGCGCCGCTGCCCGCAGGTGACAAAGGTTCGGCAGCCGCGCTGGGAGGCTGGATGTCGGGGATTAACAAATACTCCAAACACCCCAAGGAAGCTTGGGAATTTCTGAAATTCATGACTGGTCCCGAAGGACAAAAAATTACTGCCGTAAAAGGCGGATCGGCGCCGACCTATCTGCCGCTGTACGATGATTCGGAAGTACAAAAGGCGAGTCCTCTTTTTGAAAATAAAAATTTCGTGGACGGGATCAGCGCTGCAGTTCCGCGTCCGACTTCTCCCAACTATCCGAAGATTTCCGAAATCATTCAGATTGAAGTTTCCAAGGCTCTTGCCAAACAAGAAACTCCGGAACAAGCGGTTCTAAACATGGCAAGCAAGCTGAAAGAAGCAGCGGGCAAGTAAGTCATTGACCTGATTGAAAACTGTTGGAAGACTGTCGGGAAACGCTTCCCGGAGGATGATGGATTTCCCCCGGGAAGCGGCACCACGGAATTGTCCCATCTAGTCAATGGGTGGAGGAACCGGGGAAGTTGGTGAATGAATTGAGAACGAGTCTTTCCGAAAAACAGACGGGATTTTTGCTGGTCATGCCTGCCCTCATCATTATCATGGCGATTGCCATCTGGCCCGTGATGCGTTCTTTTTGGCTCAGTCTGCATGATATTCGGTTAAACGATCCGACAAAAACGGAAGTCCATTCCACCTATGGAATCGATCTGGAACGGTATGTGGGCACCATGCCCTATCTGCTGAAAGTCTTGCATCAGGAAATCGATCAGCCGCAGGGTATGGCGAAAGATCGATTGACTGTCGTGCAAAAACAAGCGGAAGCAATGAAGCAGGCGATTGAAGCGGAATCGCAAGTCAAAGCCAGATACGAACAAGTCGATCAACTGCTGAACGATTATAAGCCAATCCCGCACAGCCTGAAATATGCGGATGTGACTAACGGAAAAGCGGAACAAATGAAAGGAACGCTGCAAAACATTACGGCAGAGCTGACTCAATTGAATCAGCAAAAATTGCTTACACATGCCAATGACTTGATCGGACTTGTGAAAGGGCTGCAATCGTCGATTATCGAGCCTAATTTCATCGGGGTTGCTTACTATAAACAATTTTTTACAGAAAAGCGGATGTGGGATTCCCTTTTCAATACTTTTTTCTTTACGGCAGTTTCGGTGTTTGTTGAGTTGGTGCTGGGGATATGGATCGCCATGCTGATCAACAAACAGTTTGCGGGACGGAGCATTGTTCGGGCGGCCGTGCTGATCCCCTGGGCGATTCCAACTGTGATTTCGGCGCTGATGTGGAAGTTTCTGTATGACGGTCAGAATGGAATTGTGGCAAAATTCTTTGCTGCCATAGGGGTTGTTCCTGACATGAGCACCTTATTAACCACCAAAGCGGGCGCCATGTTCTCGGTCATTTTTGCCGATGTGTGGAAGACGACGCCGTTTATGGCTCTGCTGATTTTTGCCGGTTTGCAAACCATTCCGGATTCCCTTTATGAAGCTGCCGATCTGGACGGGGCTTCCAAAAGACAGCAGTTCTTTTACATTACCCTCCCGATGCTGAAATCCGCCATTCTGGTCGCTCTGCTGTTCCGTACTCTTGACGCGTTTCGGGTGTTCGACCTGATCTATGTGCTGACAGGCGGAGGACCGGCCAATTCGACGGAGACGATTTCCATCTACGCGTAT
>JAGVBM010000136.1 GCA_020059765.1 Bacillota bacterium | reverse complement strand
TCAACGCAAAAAAATAACGCATTGTCCCTTCATCGGTTGCCGCCAATTGATCCAATTGCTGCAAGACCAGCAGCGGCAACCGTTGCGCCGATGCAAGCAACTGTAAAAATATTTCGGCAGTTGCCAGCGCATCGGACAATGCTCGATGGGGAGCGCCATGTGCAATTTTTTTGCTGATCGCCAGCGATTCCAGGGAATAGCTGGATTCTCGCGGAAACAGTAGCTGGCTCAGTTCCAAAGTATCGAAGCAGATTCCGGCATGGGAAAGATAGCCGCATTCTTCCAAGGCGGCATTGAGAAACGACAGGTCAAAAGATGCGTTGTGCGCCACCCAATCGGCCCCGTCGGCAAATCGAAGAAACTGTCCCATTGCATCTGATAATTCCGGAGCATCTGTCAGGTCATCCTCCGTAATACCGGTCAATTCTTTGAAGAATTCCGGCAGCGGGCTTTTTTGTGCAACGAAAGAAGAAAATGTATCGATAATCTGTCCGTTTTCGATCCGAACTGCTGCAATCTCCACGATTCGGTCTTGTTTCGATGAAAATCCTGTGGTTTCTAGATCAAATACGAGAAAAGGTCCGAACATTTCATTCACCTCAACAAGAGAATTGTATCTTTTTCTGCTTGAATCATCAATTCTCCTGCATCGTGCAAAAAGCAGTTGGCTGCCAACTGCTTCGTTCTTCACGTACGATATCAGACTTTACAGAGATTCCAACATTTTTTTGCTTCTTCCGTCTGGCCGAGACCCGAATGGGCAAGTCCTTTGTAATACCAGGCTTCCCGACTGAAACGATCCAACTGCAGCGCTTGCTGCAACTGCTCGATGGCATGCTGGTAGTCACCTTGTTCCACCGCCCATTTTCCCAACTGCAAATACCCGATTTTACGGATGGATCGTTCAGGTGAAAGCAGCATCTGATTGAGAATCTGCTGCGCTTTATGCGGTTGGTCCTGAAATTGGTATGCCCTGGCCAACCCAATCCGTGACAGATCGAAATTCGGGTGTTTCTCCGCCAAAGTTTGAAAAATCCGCTCGGCAGCCGCTACTTCCCCCTGCATCATCAGCAACCAGCCGTAGTTAAAGTTTGCCTGAGGATGTTGCGGTGCAAGACTCAATTGCTTTTTAAACAAGACGGTCGCTTCTTTGACATTGCCTTTGCGAAGTTCTATCCACCCCATTCCGCCCAAGGGCTCACTGCGGTTGGGATAGAACCGTCTTGCCCTGTTGTACAGCGAACGTGCCAAGTCAAGTTTGCCAACCTGTTGGCTGAGATCGGCAAACTGAATGAGCACGCCATAGTGAGATGAATTCAAGCGATAGGCTTGTTCAATATGCCGATGAGCTTTGTCGACGGCACCCAATTGCTGCCAGGCCAGAGACACAATTTGCTCCGCCTCCCAATCCTGACCGTCAGACTCCAACACCTTCCGAAACGAAACAAGTGCATCCTCCGCCTGATGCAAGTGGTACTGACAGACCCCCAAGTTAAAGTAAGCATCCGTAAAATCGGGGGAGTAAGAGGCCGCCTGTTTGAATTCTTGTGCCGCCCTCCCGTATTCGCTTCGTGCAGCGTAAATCTGGCCAAACGTATTGTGAACCACCGACAAAATCAGAGGATCCTTTTGACCGACCGCAACCAGATTCAACTGCTGCGCCGATTTGTCAAATTCCCCCTTGCCGAAATATCCGAGAGCCAAATACAGACGGGCCATCGCAAAATCCCCGTCCAACGCAACTGCCCGTTCCAACTCCCGAATTGCATCCGGGTACATCAACAAATCAAAATACCCCAATCCCTTCCGAAAGGAGCGGAAAATCGCCTCATCCTGTTTGTCGGCGAAAGGAGACGTATATGTCCCCGTAAAAGGAACCTCCTGCAGTTTCGCTGCAGGCTTCCCCGATGGAACAGATGGTAACGGAGGCTGCATCGGATCATTTTCCAAATCAAAAAAATCAGTCAGATCCGCGATTTTCTCCTCAAATGCAAGCCATTTCTCGACGAAACGGTCACTGATGGAACGAAGCGCCATCAGTTCTTCGCGCAACAGTTTCTTTTGCTCATGGTCGGCTGCCGCCAATTGATTTTCAATTCGTTCCAATGCACGAAACAATTGTTCGAACGGTTTGTCAAACATCTGAATCCCTCCGTGCCGCCTCACATCTGGCGTTAGTTTGGCGGCAACGAGGAATTTCTATGCAAACAGCGGCGGTATTTCCACACGACTGTTTCGTTCGCTTGAGCGTCGATGGTTGGTGCATGATGGTCCGCTGCGTTTGGCTGCGGTTCAGGCAACGGTGCTGTGTTTTTCTCGAATCGTGGCTTGTATGGTATTGTCCGCGTTCATCAACGCAACAATCGGACGATGCCGCTTTGCTTGTGCGTCCTCCATCATCGCATAGGAGATAATAATCACCGTATCCCCAGGCTGCACCAAGCGGGCGGCCGCACCGTTCAAGCAGATCATGCCGGAGCCGCGGGGGCCGGGAATGACATACGTTTCCAGACGAGCACCGTTATTGTTGTCGACGATTTGAACCTTTTCGTTTTCCAGAATGTCGACCGCATCCATAATATCTTCATCGATTGTAATGGAGCCCACATAGTTCAAGTTCGCTTCGGTGACCGTGGCGCGGTGAATTTTTGATTTCATCATCGTTCGAAACATCCGGATTCCCTCCTACGGCTGAAGTACAATATTGTCGATCAAACGGGTGCCGCCAAAACGAACTGCAACGGCCAGCAGCGATTCACCCGAGATTTCGCGAATATCCGAAAGAGTTTGCAAATCCACCAGTTTGACGTAGTCGATCTTTGCAAACGGAGCTAGTTGAATCCGACGACTGACGTAGTCCGTCAACACATCGGCTGAACGTTCCCCTTGTTCAAACAGTTTCTGTGCTTCCGTCAGAGATTGATTCAGAATCAAGGCTTGCCGCCGTTCTTCAGGAGAAAGATAGACGTTGCGGGAACTCATGGCCAATCCGTCCGCCTCCCGCACAATTGGACATCCGATCACTGCCACAGGCATGTTCAGGTCGGCAACCATTTGCTGAATTACGCGTACCTGTTGGGCATCTTTTTGCCCGAAAAACGCCTTGTCAGGCTGCACAATATTGAACAATTTGCCGACCACCGTCGTGACGCCGCGAAAATGGCCGGGCCTCGAAGCGCCGCACAGATTGTCTGTGAGCAGTTCCGTATTGATAAAAGTCAACTGTTGATGCGGATACATTTCCCGAACGGACGGGGCAAAGACAGCATCGACGCCGACCGTTTCAGCCAATTGCAGATCGCGTTCCAGATCCCGGGGATACTGGTCCAAATCCTCATTCGGCCCAAATTGCAGCGGATTGACAAAGATGCTCATGATGACAATATCCGCTTCTCGTTTTCCCCGTTCCACCAGTGACAAATGCCCGGCGTGCAAGTACCCCATGGTCGGCACAAACCCGATCCGCCTGCCCGCTGCACGTTTGTCTGCGACATATTGCCGAATATCTTGTATCGTATGAAACAATTGCATTACAGACCAAGCTCCTTTTTCAAGTCGTCCAGCACTTCTTCTTTCATGCCGAATTGATGCTCCGGACCCGGGAATGTGTTGTCCCGCACCTCTTGATTGTAGGTGCGCAGTGCTTCGACTATCGTGTCATGCAGCTTTGCGTACGGTTTGACAAAACGCGGCATGTATTGATGGGTGATGCCCAGCAAATCATGCATCACCAACACTTGCCCGTCACACCCGCCACCGGCACCGATTCCGATAGTCGGAATGCTCACCTGTTCGGAGATCAGGGTTGCCAGCGGTGTCGGGACAAGTTCCAAGACGATTGCAAAACATCCTGCTTGCTCCAGCAGCAAGGCATCTTCAAAGATCCGTTTCGCGCTTTCCACGTCCTTGCCCTGCAGCCGGTACCCGCCGAGTTGGTTCACCGCTTGCGGAGTCAGTCCAATATGTCCCATGACCGGAATATTAGCCCGAATTAATGCTTTGATTTCCTCCAGCATTTCCCTGCCGCCTTCTACTTTGACCGCATCCGCCGTGCCTTCCTGAATCATTCGGCCCGCATTGCGAATCGTTTCGGAAACGGATATGTGGGCAGACAAAAACGGCATGTCGCTGACAATAAAGGTATTGGGAGCTCCCCGTTTCACCGCTTTGGTATGGTGAATAATATCTTCCACCGTGACCGGCAGGGTGGTCTCATATCCCAATACGACCATACCCAGAGAATCTCCCACCAGAATCAGATCTGCGCCCGCCGTTTCCGCCGCTTTCGCCGTCGGATAGTCGTAGGCGGTAACCATTGCGATCTTTTGCTGCCCACTTTTCATACTTCGCAACTGAACGGTCGTCAATTTCTTTTTTGATGTGTCCATTTTACAGGTTCCTCCTTTGGGAGCCTAGCCGGGTCAACGGAAACAAAAAAACCTCTTCGCCCTGAATAGCGAAAAGGTTTACGATGTCAAATGCAAACGTAAGTTCCTCTGTCTCGGTCCGCTGTCGGCTCAGAGCAGAAATCTTGGAAATATGCGGTTGTTGTTTCACGAAAGCCAGAAAGTGCGGTTCCGGTTCGGATACTGCCTTTCTATTCGAAGTATAATCGCAACTAGT
>JAGVBM010000262.1 GCA_020059765.1 Bacillota bacterium | reverse complement strand
CGAATACAAACGGAAGCCAATTTTTCATCGGCAGCGGTGATGATGTACGCGGATTGGCGAAACATCCGGATTATACCGTATTTGGCAAAGTGATCGAAGGGATGGATGTGGTGCAAGCTATTGCTTCTGTTCCGACAAAACTGGGAACAGATCGGGAAATGAGCGCACCCAAAGAGGAAGTTGCCATTCAAACCGTTACAATTGAGGAAAAATAAACCGCAAAAGAAGACAATCAAGGAGGGCCTATGACCCTCCTTGACACCGACTTATTCCTTGATGACGAGGACGACCCCTCCAATAATCAGCATCGCCCCAAGCCAGAATGTGAATCCCACTTGTTCGCCAAGAATCAGCCACCCGAGCAGAGTCCCGACAAGCGGCTGAAAGAAGAAATACAGACCGCCGCTGGCCGCATCCACCATTTGCAGTCCCTTGTTCCAAAGAAAGAAGGCCCCAGCCGTGGAAACGATGCCGAGATACAGCACTCCCCCCAGTATGACTGGTTGAGTCAATGGCGCAACCGCCGCTTGAATCTCGGTCACGACAAAAGGAGTCATCGCCACTAAGGAAAAGAAAATCGCGTACGTTGTTACGACAAGCTGTGAATACCTGCTCGGAACGCGCTTTACAAGTACGGACATGAGAGCCCAGGTGACCGCAGCGATCCCCAGAACGAGTCCGCCAAATTGGTGCGATCGATTGAGATCACCGATCCCCACAATCAAAATAACGCCGCCAGTGGCAAGGGCCACTGACAACGCCTTGCGCCATGTGATCCGTTCGCCAAGCAACAACCGGGCAAATACCACCATGAAAGCGGGTGTCGCAGACGTAATCACGGCTCCCATCTGGGCGGAAGACAGTTTGGTGCCTAAAAACTGCGTATAAATCGATACAAAGTACCCGATGATGCCGATCGCCACCACCAGGGGAATGTCCCGCCAATCAATCTTCCACGACTGCCGGGTTAGAATACCAGCGGCGACAAGTGCCAGTATCGCCACGACGTAGCGAAGCCACACCAGTTCTAGAGGCGGAATCACTGCAAGTACGACCTTGCTGACGACGTACATACCGCCCCAAATGCTTGCAGCAAGCGCCAAATACAGAGCGCCTAGATGACGTTGTTTCATTTTGTTTCCCTCCGTCATGATTTGGATTCATGCACCCCCGACGGAAGGGACCGATCTCCGATCCGCTTCTCTCAGGAGTGGAGAGAACCGGGAACATCATTCTCAAACAGCGGTTTGCGATACATCTGATTCACCTCCCGACAACGATGACAGGATCGACGTTGGAACCACTTTGTAAATAACTTACAGATACGAGTCACCGGTAGATTTTATTCGCAATTCGGACATAGCCAATCGGCTTGTGCGTGTAATGAAGCACATCATGGTCCTTGTTGCCAAACAAATGTTCCTTTGGGATGTACTTTCCCCGGAGTTCAACTTGTTTGCCAATACCTGAATCCAATATCTTCAGCCGCTGCGACAATCCGGTTGCATCGCCGTAGCGGATGGCAATCAGAATGTCCCGTCTGGTTTCCACCATGACTCGTCCCGTATTTTCCAGAACGTTGGTGACACGGACAAACAATCGCTGATGTTTGCCGCCTCTTTGATCCGTATCGTCCGGCAAGATTTTGACAATGGTGGCGGCTACCGTGACCAGAAATTCCCGTTGTTTCTTCTTCCGGGGTGCAACTATCCAAAACAGAATGGCTGCCGCCACAAAAAGGAGCATCAGTGCCGCCAGCAACACCCAAACGTTCCCCCAGGGGTATGGCATGAAATCACCTCAAAATCTGTACATTCGGCTCCGGTTGAACCGTGTAGGATTGGGATATCCATGCCTGTCCGTCCCATTTGAAGATTGTTTGAATCGTAAACAATCTGTTCGTATCGGTTTTGATCCAAACCGCACGTTTCGACAAAAGATCCAGATGCCCATCCTGATCGGCATCTGTCCAACTCCATTCGTAGGGCTGGCCGATGGTCAATTTGTCGCCCGTCATGTTCGGGTTGCCCGTCTGCTTGATCTTTTCCTCTTCCATCTTGAGCATCCACACCTTGCCCAGATCCGGATCCGTCAATTCATAATTGCGATTGTCCAGCAGTTTTAACCGGAAATCGGGATCATGTTTGGATTTGACCACCATTTCTTTATATGTCCCGTCCGCGTCAGACGTATATAAATAGAGCTTGACAGTTCCCTTGCTGTTCCCCATGCTCATCCGGTAAACCAATTCTTTTTTGCTGTCTCCAGTCAAATCAACGGCTGTCAGATCCATGGGAGTCCCCATCGGTTCGCTTTCGATCTCGATCGTCTGTTGACTGCCTTCCTTTTCAATTTGAATCGTTTGTTTGGCAAACGACATGGCTTGCTTCGGATCGCTTTTATCGGAACCTGTCAATGAGACGGTTTCCAGCTTGCCGTCCCCGTTCAGATCTGTTTTTTGCAGAAAAATCATTTCAGCTGCCGGGGTTGTCGTGACAGGTGTCGGTGCGGGAGCTGGCGGCGGCGAGCTTTGTCCGTTCGGTTTGCTTGATATCGAACAACCCGCTGCCAACAAGATCGAAAGCAGCGACAAGGAAAGCCATGTTTTGTTCATGCAAATCCGTCTCCTTCCTTTTGCATCCAGTATACGTCGATAACCCACCACCTACGTTAGCGCTTAGAGGTGGGGGCTTGTAACTACTCGGAAGTGCGAACGACCTTCGGTCTTCCTTCCTTAGCGTGATGTTACTATAGGCAGTCGGTCTATGCAAAAAGAACTTTCCGTATGTATTGATCGAAAACAATCCCTTCGTCAAGGAATAATCACGATTCCATACGAGACCGTATTCCGGTTTTTTGAAAACAACTCTTGACCAGTCGTGGCCGTTGCTATCACCACGCTTCCACTAACTTAGTTATATCACATTAGTGTAGTGAGAGAAACCACTAAGGAGATAAGTTCAGGATTGGAAGAGTTTGGCGGGCCAGTTGATGGATGTCACAGTAAACCAGAAGCCCATATGCCGTAAACGCCGAATGCAACTATGATACTACCGGAAATGCGGTTGATCCACCGTAAAGCAGTTGAATGGAGTTTCGTTCTCAAGAGGCCAGTGGAAATACTTAGAATAAACCACCAAAGACCGCTTCCAAGAAACACTCCCAGTACGGTAAAGACGGCATTCACGTAGTTGTTGGTCGAGTTTACAACGCCGAGTGCTGCGAACACAGCTACAAAGGACAAGATGGTCATCGGGTTCGTGATGGTGAGCAGTAATGTCGATGCATAGTTCCAGAAGAGCCCGCTGTTTTTTGACACAACCGCTTGGTCGGCGGGCTTGGCGAACAGGCTCCGGACGCCTAAGTAGCATAATAATCCGCCACCCAACAAACGAATCCATGCCTGCTGACTCACAAGAAAATTGGAGACAATATCCAATCCAAACCCGGCCACACTCCCGTAAATGGCGTCGGCAGTAGCAGCACCGAGACCGCTGACAAAACCTGACACACGTCCCTGCATAAGCGTTCGCTGTATGCACACAAGACCTATAGGACCAACGGGTGCAGCAATAGACACTCCTATAATAATTCCTTTCAATAAAAAATCGATGGTGATTCCCTCCTCCCTCATCATTTCTTTTGGGGAGCGGTAATGGAAGACGGTTGGTCTGGAAACAGCGGAACCATGGGTGTCTCCTTGCATGTGTCCAAAACAATGGTCGTCCGTGTTTTTACCACTCCCGGCAATGCTTTCAATTCGTTACTAATCACTCGATCTAAGTCACGGGTATTTCGGCAGCGTACTTTAAGAAGATAATCATCTTCCCCAGTGACATGATGGCATTCCTGAACTTCCTGGAGATCGGTGATTCGTGTCAAGAATGGACCCCTATGCTCCGGGCGCTCCAATGACACAGAGACAAAAGCAGTCAGGCTGCAACCCACCGCTTCAGGATTTACCAATGCAGCGTATCCCCGTATAACACCCTGCTCTTCCAACCGACGTACCCTGTCGGCTGCGGCCGGCCCAGACATTCCCAATATACCTGCAACATCGGACCATGTGGCACGTCCATTGGACATAAGTATTGTGATGGCTTTCAAATCTAAACTATCCAACATAAATCACCTTCGATTTGAAATAATTAATTTATATTTTATTTTAAAAACAAAGAATGTCAAGGGGTTCTAGAGAGTGTGGGCGTTCTCTGGGGGGTAAAACATCCGTTTGAATCTGAAAATCCTCAGCCTATCGAACGTTTGCCAAACGCAAAGCGGCTTTGCGCATCCCGCGCAAAGCCGCTTCTCTATATCTGTTTGTCTCCGCTCCTGAATCTTCTCTATACAATTACTCGGCCAGCACTTTTTTCAGTTCTT
>JAGVBM010000355.1 GCA_020059765.1 Bacillota bacterium | reverse complement strand
CGCGGGTTTCCGGATTTTCCAGCACCCTGTTTTTCAGGTCGTTCAACTCTTTCGGTAAGCGGTCTTCGTCCGGTTTACCCGCCTCCTCGATAAGCAGCGCACGGAGCCATCGTTTCGCCGGTGGATTGGCCAATGTCACCCTGCCAGTCAGATCGGCGGAAATGACTCCATCCGTCATGGATTGCAAAATACTGGAAAGTTGTTCTTTTTCTTTGGACAAATGATCAATCGTATTTTCCAGATTTTCTGCGAGGAAATTTAATGTTCTGCCCAACTTCCCGACTTCATCGCCTGTCACGACGTTAACCTTGCCTTGAAAATCCCCTCGTGCCATTCGTTCCGCCACTTTGGTCATCTGTAATACCGGTCTCGAAAGATTTTTTGAGACGACAAACGCCAGACCTGTTGTCAGAATCGTGCCCAGACCGGCCGCAAAGAACAACAAGTTGCGGATTGACAGGATGGCCTTTTCAATCTCTGTAATCGGCTGATGCACCAAGATCAGTCCGCGAAGTTTTGTCTCATCCTTGATTGGCTGAAGCACCCATACACTGGTCACTTCGGAACGAATATTGCCAAAACCCGGGTCGGTCCCTCGGCGAACTTCCGATTGTCCCGCTTTCATTTTCTGTGCGATCTCGGATGGCAAAGTATTGAGAAACTCTAATGATTCCCTGTCTGAAAAAGGTGCACCGATAATATACATATGGCTGTTCGATTCTTTGATCAGTTCTTCCGCTATCACAACCGCCAATTGTGAATTCGGTTCGCGAATTAACAATTCACTGATGTAAGCCGCGCGATTTTGCAGCGTTTCTTCTTGTGAGGCATAAAAATACGTATCAAATAATTGTTCAAGAAAAATCGCCAACAGGGATAACACGATCACGACAAGAGCGATAATGGTCAGCCATAATTTGGCTACCACACTATTGCGGATCACTCGCGCACCTCGAATTTGTAGCCGACGCCCCAAACGGTCACAATCATGTTCGCCACTTTTTCCGAATAGCGCCCCAGTTTTTCCCGCAAACGTTTCACATGTGTGTCGACTGTTCGTTGATCGCCGAAAAACTGATAGTTCCAAACATCACGCAACAAATCTTCGCGAGCAAACACTTTATCCGGCCGTTGGATCAGATAACACAACAATTCGTATTCTTTCGGGGTCAATGCCACCTCTTCGTTGTTTACAAGCACTTTCCGGGCATCCATGTTAACCGTCAGCCCCATTATCGATAGCACTTGTCCGACACCTTGCGCTGCTTCATTTACAGGGTGCATACGTTTCAGCAGAGCTTTCACGCGCATGACGAGTTCCCGCGGAGAAAAAGGTTTTACCACATAATCATCGGCACCAAGTTCAAAGCCTTGAATTCTGCTTGATTCATCACCTGACGCAGTCAACATGATCACAGGCACATCGCTTTTCTTGCGGATTTCTTCACAAACTTTCCGGCCATCCATTCCGGGAAGCATCAAATCCAAGACAATCAAGTCATAATGGTCATGCAGGGCTTTATTAAGTGCGTCAAGTCCGTCTTCCGACTCCACCACCTCAAACGCATTTCGTTCTAAGTACATGCGCACCAACTTGCGAATTCGTTCTTCATCGTCAACAACCAAGATACGAACAGCGTTTTCCATCTTAATTTCCTCCTGCTCTAAGTGAAAAAGAGTACGAACTTATTGTAATGGGAATCCAGGTTCTCTTACAAGTATACACGTACTCTTCCGTCACCTCCATGAATTCATCAGGCGTAGGCGTGCAATCCGACGATCAGGAAGTTTACACCCACCAAGAGGAACAGGATAACGACAAATCCGGCCACGGCCAACCAAGAAGCCCGTTCCCCTTCCCAACCTCGCTGCAGTCGAAGATGCAGATACAGCGTATAATACAACCACGTAATCAACGCCCAAGTTTCCTTCGGATCCCACGACCAATAGGAGCCCCAAGCTTCTTGCGCCCAGATCATGGCAAACACAATGGCTCCCAAAGTGAAAATCGGATAGCCAATCGCGATGGCCCGGTAGGAAAGTTCATCCAGTGAGGGTGCGTCAAGACCTTTTACCCATGCAGATACGGTTCGGACCAAAGGTTTCCGGTTGAGCAAACGCAGCACGAGATACAAGATGATGCTGACGACAAACGTCAAGAGCAGTGTATTCAAGCGGATCGGAGCCTTGCCCCAAGTCATCCAACTGGGAACGTTAAAGAGCGGAAGCGGAATGCCAAACAACGTGGCCAATGATCCGACGTCTGTTCCCGTGGATCCAATCACGGGCGGCAGTTTGTACACATTGCCCGTTACGGGATCGGAAACATGATAACCCTGCACTTTGTACATGAGTGAGATAAAGACAAAGCCGATCAGCGTAATGAACAGGAACAGCACAAACTCGAGCCATTTCGAGCGTTTGTCTGGCATATTGACTTCGGTAATCACCAGCAAGTGCATCAGGGCAGCCGCAAATGCGATTGTCAGAACGCCTTCTCCCAGCGCAGCCGTCGTCACATGAATATACAGCCAATAGCTTTTCAAAGCGGGAATCAATGACATATTCACGTCCGGAAACACGTTGGCATATCCCAAAACGGCCAATGCAGTCGGAGCCGCAAAGGCACCGAGTATCGGAAAATGATAAAATGCGCTGATGACTACAAACGCCAGCATAATGGCCCATGCCCAAAAGCTCATGTATTCAAACATGTTGGAAACCGGTGCATGTCCGCCGCCGATCCACCGGGCAAGAAAACCGGCCAATTGGACCGCAACCGCAAAAATTGCAACCCAATAACCAACTCGCGTCCATTTGTTGGACGCCGCCGTCCCGTTTTCGATTTTGATCTTTTTGCCCGTAACACCCGCAATATAAAGAATGGAGGTTACTAAGTAACTGAAAAATGCGGTGCCATATAACCATTCGGCTGCGACCAGCATTATTTTTTCCCCCTTTTGTTCAAACTCACTTCAACAGGCATGCCGACAGATTGGAAAATTTTTTCCATGTCCTTGCGCATTCCAAACCAATTTTTGCTCGTATGGGCTCCTACGTGCAGAACCCCGTCATGAAGTTGGCCCCAGATACGTTTGTGCTGAAAGTAAAAAACGAGCACAAGTCCTGCCAAAACGACCACACTCCCCCCGTAAACAATCGGAATCCCGTTGTCCTTTTGCACGCGCAAACCGGTGGTCTCAACCATCCTGCCGCCAAACGGAACAAGCTCATACTTGCTTTCCTGTTCCAGAACCATTTGATTCAACGGGAAAAACCATTGTTTCAACGGTTTTTCGATACCGGGACCTTCCACTTGGATCAACAGAACCGGATTGTTTGGGTCAGTGGATCGGGTAGTCGGACCGTCGTTTCCGAACACGAAATCGGGAAAATAATCCAAGGCCCGGACTGTATACTCACCCGCTTTATACTCGGTCTGCATGTTGGAAAAGTCCATCGTAAACTTTCCGAGTGTTTGCTTGCTGTCCTTCTCCGTCAGTTCCAGATCCAGCGTGCGAAGCATCGGCGGCAAATAATTGGCCTGAAACAACATAAACCCTTTGTATTTCAATGGAGAATTTACGATGATGCTTTGTTTGACCGTTTCTTGCCCGCCGTCGATGATGACCGCTTTCGTTTCGAAATGCTTGGGGCGACCGTCATCATAGAATTCCACGATAAAATCATCATTTCGGACAAAAAATTCCGATCCGGTCACCGAAACCGTTTGCCCTTCTTCCACCCAAATGTTTTTGGAAACGTACCAACCGGGAATTAAGCGGGACAGAGCGCCCAATATGATAATGATTAAACCGATATGCAGGATGTAAGCGCCGAAACGGCTGATGCGCATACGTTCCGCCATAAAAGAGGTTCCTTCGCGACGGACTTTATACTTTCTGCGGGTCAATTCCTCAATCAGTTTGTCAACGGCGGTTTCATCCGCCCCCGCTGCCGGAACATAAATTTCTTTGCGCTGGATCACCGACAGGGCCGGTTTGATCTGCTGCCGCTGCAAGGATTTATAGAGCGGAACCACCCGTTCCAATGAACATATGATCAAAGAAATTCCCAACAAGAGCATCAAACTGACAAACCACCAGGATGTATACATGTGAGAAAAACCCAACGTGTAATAAATTTCCCCGAAAGTCCCGTAAGTTTGCGGATAATACGCTCCCGGATTCAAAGAAGGGATGAAATTTTCTTGCGGCAGTATCGTTCCGATAACAGCCGAAATCGCAATCAATGCGATAATAACGATGGCCACTTTGATCGAGGCGAAAAAATCCCATAACCAAGTCGTCAAAGTTCTTCGTCTGCGTACAACAGTTGTCATTGCATCTCCATCTCCTAAGGCTGCGAAAGCAAAGTTTGAATCTTTGTCTCAAGATAGCCGGAACTCATCGGACCCGTGTATATATAGCGAACGACTCCCTGCTTGTCGATAAAAAAAGAGGTGGGAATCGGACCAATCTTGTATTGATTGAGGGTCACGCTCCGGTCATGATCCAAAACAATCGGGAATGTCAGCCCCAAACGATCAGCGAATCCTTTCGCCGTCACGCGGCTTTCCCCGATGTTGACCCCGACAACGACCACTCCATTGTCTTTGTACTTCTCATACATCAGCTGGATGCGGGGCATTTCCTCCCTGCAAGGATCACACCAGGTTCCCCAAAAATTTACTACCACCACTTTGCCGCGCAATTCCTGCAAAGACATCTTTTTCTCGTCGGTATTCGTCAAACTAAAGTTTGGAGCAGCCTGTCCGACTTGCGGTTGGGATACGTTCTCGTCCGATTGGTTGAAACTGAGCAATGCGAAAATGATTCCTGCGGATGCCAAAAGCAATATCGTCACAGTGACTGCTCTGCCAACTTTACTTTGCGATGCCAATGGTATGCACCTCATATCGATTTTGAATACTTAAAGTGATTATAACATACAAAATTTTTTTGTTGAGAATCCGGCGTCTTAGAGTTTCTCCAAATTTTGAACATTTCGTGACAAATTAACGTGTTGCCCCTGCGATGCGGAACAAAAGGTCAACTTCTTTATCCGTCAAATATCGCCATTGACCGGGAACCGTCTCTCCCAATGTCAAAAATGCAAGTTTCATCCGCTTTAACGTTAACACAGGGTGTCCTACCTGATCGCACATGCGACGCACTTGCCGATTGCGCCCCTCATGAATTGTGATTTCAAACAACGACTTGCTTTTACTGCGCCGCAATAAACGGACTTTTGCAGGCGCTGTCGGTCCGTCTTCCAATTCGACGCCTGCTTCCAAACGGGCAATCGACTCGTCGGAAATGTACCCTTCCACTTCCGTTCGATACAGCTTGTCCACTTCATATTTGGGATGCATCAGTCCGTTGGCCAACGCCCCGTCATTGGTCAACAACAAAAGCCCGCTGGTGTCCATGTCGAGACGTCCCACCGGGAATATACGCTGCGGCAAATCGATCAAATCCAGAACCGTTTTGCGTCCTTGCGGATCAGCGGCGGTAGTAACCACCCCTCTTGGTTTGTGCAACAGGATGTAAACGTGAGGTTCCATTCGAACCGGCTGTCCATCAACCGTAATGCGATCATGGTCCGGATCAACTTTGCTTCCCAGCTCGCGAACCACCTCTCCGTTTACCGCGACCTTTCCCGCAGTGATCAATTCTTCGCACTTGCGGCGGGAAGCAACGCCTGCCCGTGCAAGAAATTTCTGCAATCGTTCCACCCTGTCACCGCCTTCGCCTGTGATTTCCTATTCGCATGTTTCACATTATAGATGGAATGATCGGCAAATCCAAGTGAGATCACTCAGGTGAACAGCCAATACACGACCATAACCGAAAAAACGGCGGCGGCCAGATCGGACAAGAGTCCGACTTTGACCGCATATCTGGCGTTCCGGATGCCGACCGAGCCGAAGTAAACAGTTAACACATACAAAGTTGTGTCACTGGATCCTTGCAGAATGGAGGCCATGATTCCCAACAGTGAATCCGGTCCATGCGTTTGAAAAATGTCTGTCATAACCGACAAAGACCCGGTACCGCTGATTGGCCTCAATAAGGCCATCGGGACAATCTCGATTGGGATATGCAACGCTTGAAAGACGGGACGAAGATAGTCCAAGAACAATTCCAATGCACCAGATTCCCGAAAAACAGACACCGCGACCATCATCGCCACCAGATGGGGAATGATGCTGACTGCGGTGGGAAACCCGTCTTTCGCTCCTTCCACAAATGTCTCGTAAACCTGAACCTTTCGAAAATGACCGAATATGACAATCGAGGCGATTACCACTGGAAGCGCCCAACGAGACAGGGTGTCCGCCCATTCCATTATCTGTCCCCCCTCTTTCGGCGATCACGGGCACGGAAATAGCGATCCAGAAGGACAGCCACCATCGTAGCCAAAAATGTGGCTAGGATCGTTCCCCCTACAATCATCGTTGGGTTGGATGAGCCGTATTGCAGACGAAGGGCAATGACCGTGGCAGGAATCACCGTCAAGCTGGCAGTGTTGATCGCCATCAAGGTACACATGGCATCACTGGCCACACGGGGATTCGGGTTTAATTCCTGCAATTCCCGCATCGCTTTCAGGCCGAGGGGGGTTGCCGCATTCCCAAGCCCGAGAATATTGGCGCTCATGTTGGCCAGAATCGACCCCATCGCCGGGTGATGGGGAGGGACAGAGGGATATAAAAAACGGGCAAGCGGGCGCAGCAATTTGGCCAAGGATTGAATCAAACCGGCTTCTTCGGCGATTTTCATCAATCCTAGCCAAAACACCAAAATGCTGACAAGACCGAAACTGACGGAGACGCCATTTTCAGCCCCCTTCAGAATGCCCCGGGTGATGCCGTCCATATTGCCCGTGGCGACTCCCACCACAATCCCGATGATCAGGAGGCCTAGCCATATGATGTTGATCATACCGTCCCCTCCTTTCAGCGCCTGAACATGCTTTCCAACAATTTCAGGACTTTCTGCCAGAGACCGATACCTTCTGCGGAAGATTTTGCAACAAGGGGCAGGGATCCGATTTTCGTTTCATGCAGATATACGATCATTTCGCCCACTTTTTCTCGTTCTTTCAGGGGAGCCCGCAAATATTTGGGCAATTTCAATTCAGTTCTGACCTGCTGCTTCTCTTCTTCTCGCAACGGATACGCCAGCTTTTCCCCTGCAAGCACCTCCATCCGGTCGACAGTTCCGTTTTTGAGCTGCAGACTCGTCACCGGTTGATGATCCGTCACAGGCGAAAAATATTGGTACTTGGTAAAACCGTAATCGAGCAATTTGCCCGAGTCATTCCAATCATTTCCATCCTGCAGAACAATCACTGCCAACTGCCGTCCGTATCGCGTAGCGCTGGAAGCCAGACAACGCCCCGCCTCCTCTGTATATCCGGTCTTGACTCCGTCGGCACCTTCATAACGAATCAACATTTTGTTTTTGTTGCGCATGGTGCGATTCCAATCTTTTCCTTCCCAAGGAATCTTCTTTACCTTTGTGCTGACCACTTCCCTGAAAATCGGATTGCGCAATGCGTAGGCGGTTAACTGCACCATGTCGTAAGCTGTGGAATAATGGTCTTCCGCATCCAGGCCATGCGGATTGGCAAAATGGGTTCCTTCCAACCCGAGTTCTTTCACTTTGGCATTCATCATTCCGACAAATTTTTGCACCGATCCGCCCCCGACGTGTTCAGCGATGGCTGTCGCCGCATCGTTTCCGGAACGAAGCATGATCGCATAGACCAAATCGATCAACTTCTGTTTCTCCCCCAGATCGAGATAGATGGAAGATCCTTCAACTCGATAGGCGTTTTTGGATACAGTCACCGTTTCATCTAATTTTCCGGATTCGATGGCGACAATCGCCGTGATGATTTTCGTCAAACTGGCAATGCGCATGCGTTTGTCCAGATTTTTCCCGTAGAGGATCCGACCCGATTGAACATCAATCAAGGCGGCCGCTTTCGCCGAAACGGACACTTCGCTTGCATGCAAATCGGGTTGAACCTGTTCTCTCGCAAATGTTTGGAACGGAATGGCCAGCCACAAGATCATCATGATTCCGCCAATCAACCAGCGACGCTTTCTCATAGGTACCTCCT
>JAGVBM010000423.1 GCA_020059765.1 Bacillota bacterium | reverse complement strand
CATACAGACCCGGTGACACACCTCCCGGTTGATGAGGTTCGTTACGGTGATGAAGCGAAAGTAAGCGCATACACCTCCCCGACAAATATTTCAATGTATTTGATGGGGACGGTGTCAGCGGAAAGGCTAGGTTTCATCAAGCATGAAGAAGCCGTACAACGGGTGAAAGGAACGCTGGGCACCGTAGAAAGCATGGAAAAATGGAAAGGCTTTCTCTACAATTGGTACAACACGAAAGATGCTTCTCCCAAGAAAGATTGGGGACAATTTGTATCTACTGTAGACAACGGATGGTTAGCTGCCGGTTTGGTTGTTGTCCGTCAAGCATACCCTGAAGTGAATGAGCAGACAAGCCAACTGCTGAAAGCCATGAATTTTGCCCAGTTGTATGACCCGTTAGTTGGACAAATGTACGGGGGATACGATGTGGCAGCAGGCCAACTGACGGGCTGGCACTTCGGTATGTTCAACACGGAGCCTCGCGTAGCCAGTTACATCGCGATCGGGAAAGGGGATGTTCCCAAGGAACATTGGTGGAAAATGTATCGTACGCTTCCGTCTGACTGGACTTGGCAGGAGCAAATACCAAAAGGAGAAACAGTAAATTACGACGGAATCGAAGTGTTTGAAGGTCACTACGAGCATAATGGCATCAAGTATGTACCGAGCTGGGGCGGCAGTATGTTTGAAACTTTAATGCCGACGCTTGTTTTGAAGGAAAAGAAGCTTGCTCCGGAAGGATTGGGGTTGAACGATCAACGGCATGTAGAGCTTCAAATCGCTTTTGCAAAAGAAAAAAGTTACCCTGCATGGGGATTCTCACCTTCTGCCATTCCGGGCGGATACACTGAATTTGGTGTCAAATATTTGGGGACCTTAGGTTATAAGGATAACGGCACTGTAACGCCGCATGCCAGTTTTTTGGCGTTAGACTTTGCGGCTGACGAAGTTCGCTCAAATCTTAAGGTTTTAAAAGATTTTGGGGCGTATGGGAAGTATGGTTTTTCAGATTCGGTGAATGTGTTGACGGGCAAAGTGACACCGGCCTATCTGGCGCTGGATCAAGGGATGATTCTTGTCTCGATCGCAAATTATATAAAAGACGGAGTCATTCGAAATTTATTTCACCAGGATCCAGTGGGTTCAAAGCCTGAATATCTATTAAAAGTTGTAAAATTTTCGATTCAATAACGTAAGAGAATGGTATGGAATGTTTCGCAAGAATTGTAGTAAAATTGATTGTGGTTGAAACGTTTCAATAATCCCTGTCTGCTGCACGATAACGGCTGAACAAAAAATTTTACTTATTTCTTGCGGAGGGAACATGGCTACCATAAAAGATGTTGCAAAACTTGCGGGCGTTGCTGTTTCAACAGCTTCCTACGCTTTGAACAACAGTTCTAAAATCTCCCCCGGCACAAAACGGAAGGTTATAGACGCTGCTGTTCAATTGAACTATCAAAAAAATGGCTTGGCAAGAGATTTGAAACTTAACAAGACACAAACTATCGGACTGATTCTATCGGATCTGTCGGGCCCATTCTATTCGGAATTGATAAAAGGGGTTCAAGAAGTAACGTTATCGAACGAGTATGATTTGATAGCATGCAGTTCATTGGGTGGATACAGCTCTACCGCCGTAAAGTTCTTGAAAGAAAAAAGAGTGGATGGAGTTATTGTTTTAGCAGCCAATATTGACGATCTCATTATCATGGAATCTGTTCGAGAAGATTTCCCAATCGTTGTTCTGGATCGCGAACTTACAGCCAATTCCATTATCAATGTCTCAGTTGATAATATTCACGGTGGTTACTTAGCCGCAAAACATCTGTTGGATGCAGGTCATCAAGATATTTTATTTGTTGGCGGTCCGCCTAACTCAAGGGATAATCAATTGCGTTATCAAGGTTTCCTGAACGCTCTGACCGAAAGAGAAATTCATTATACTCCCAAATGGAACCTTGAGGGGAAATTTACCCGAGAAGGCGGTTATTATACCGCTAAAATGATTATGATGCAGGGGAAACTCCCATCAGCTATTTTTTGCGCAAATGATGAAATGGCGATCGGTGCTGTCCAGGCTTTTCAGGAGTCAGGATTACAGGTGCCCTTCGACATATCCGTTGTCGGATTTGACGATATTGAGATTGTTCAGTACATGAATCCGCCCTTAACGACTGTAAAACAACCGAAATATGAAATGGGATCATTGGCTGCGCATTTGATTTTCCAAGCCTTAAATGGGGATATCCCAACTCGGGAATATGTCTTGCCCACTGAATTAATCGTAAGAAATTCTACGATTTCCAAGTAGAGAATTTAGGGGAGGTTAGCTCATGTTTGGAAAAAAAGCGAAGTTGTTTTTGGCATCTTTCTTGACCATGTCCGTATTGGCTTCCGGCTGCAGCAGTTCATCTCAGCCTGCCAATCCGAATAAGCCGGACGAAAACGCTTCAAAAGGCGAACTTCAGGGAGAAATTAAAGTGATGGTGCCTGCAGGCGGTTACTATGTGGCACATGTGAAAGATTATACCGCCAAGAAATTTATGGAGAAATATCCGAAAGTAAAGGTAAGTGTGGAACAAGAGCCGGAAGGGGGCCAGTTGACAACTCGTATCACGGCGGGTGACGTGCCGGATGTATTGGTAGGAGTATTTGGTTATCAACCTGCCAAATTTGCAAAAGGAAACTTGATTGTCGATTTGAAAAATATGCCCGGTTCGAAAGAGTTGTTCGACCGGATCTTGCCCCAATACGTGCATGAAGATTTTGGCGGAAAATACTATGTGCCTTGGAACGCTACTACCCAGATGATGATTTATAATAAGGCTCTCTTTAAAGAAGCGGGTCTTGATCCGGAAAAACCGCCAAAGACGTTTGATGAATATCTGAAAGCGGCGGAAGCGATCAACAAATTGCCAAAGCGTCCGGACGGAACAAAAGTGTACGGGAATGTGTTCTGGAACGAAGCTTTGGCATGGGGCGGCTGGTATTGGACGATGAATTCCCAAATCTATTACAACTTCAATGACGGAAAAGCCCAACTGTTTAACAAGCTTGGCACCGATGTTGTCTTTGACAAACCGGAAGCAAAATTGGTCGACTTCTATACATTTATGAAAAAGGCCCAACAGTTCGCTCCTGAAAAAATGGATAAAAATGAATTTTTTAAACGGAACGTAGGCATGTGGCTGCAATTTGGTTACGGATGGAAAGCGAATCTGAAAGAGGCTAAAGACAAGTCGATGGTCATTGGGGAAGATGTGGGGGTAGCTCCGATTCCGGTTGTGAAAGAAGATCAAACTCCATGGTCTACTTTAGACGGACGTTCTTTAATGATCTTTAAGAGCAAGCCTGAACGGGAAAGAATTGCTTGGGAATTTATCAAGTTTATGATGGAAGACGAGATCAACCTGGAAGCCCTGAAAAAACTTGAACAGTTGCCGACCTTGAAGTCTTTGGTAAACAATGAGTACTTTAAAGCACCGGATATTCAGCCGTTTGTGAAGCAATTAGATCACGCGATACCAAATGAGGCAGTTGCCGAAGTGGATGATGTCAGTAACGTTCTTTTGCAAAACTATGTGAAAACGATCATCAAAAAAGAAATTTCCCCTGAAGAAGCCGTCAAGAACGCAGCCAAAGAAGCTCGAGAAATCTTGCAAAAGAAAAAGTAAGCAAACACTCATCAATGAATAGGATAGCCTGTGTCACGGTTGCAGGCTATCCCCCTATCATATAGGGGAAGGTGATTCTGTTGTTCAAAAAGATAAGCTCGGAAACGATTTGGGGTTACCTGTTCTCGTTGCCATGGATTTTATATTTTTTGGTATTTCTCTCTTATCCTTTATTTTTAGCCTTCAAAATGAGTTTTCTCGATATTAATATGGTGCAGCCAGAAAAAGCGACGTTTGTGGGGATAGGCAATTGGATTGAGGGAATCCGGGATCCGTTGTTTTGGAAATCGGTTTTTAACATTCTTTATAACCAGAGCATTTTTATCGCTTTAACTTTTGCTATTTCGTTAGGATTGGCGTTGCTGCTCAAAGAAGTGACGAAAGGAGCGGGTGTTTTTCGCACCATATATTTTCTTCCAGTGGTTACATCTGTCACAACCGCGATGATTATCTTTGATTTTTTGGCCGGTTCGGGCGGACCGGTCCAAAAAATGTTGCTGACCGTTGGAATTCTAAACGCACCGATTAACTGGACATTTGACAAATGGCTGCCGATGCCGATTTTGGCCGTTTTTAACAGTTGGAAATGGTTTGCGATTCAAATGATCATTTTTTTGGGCGGATTACTGTCGATCAACAAAGAATTGTATGAGGCGGCTAAAGTGGACGGAGCGGGAAAGTGGACGCAATTTTTCAAAATTACACTGCCTTTGCTGAAACCGCAAATTCTATTCGTCATGACGATGAACGTGATCAACGGCATGCAGATGTTTACAGAAGTGTTCATGATCTTTGATTTAAAGGGAGGGCCCTATAATTCCGGGTTAACTCCGGTTCTTTACTTGTATGAGCAGGGGTTTAACCAAATGTCGATGGGATACGCTTCTACGATCGGTTTGCTGCTGGCAATCATTATTATGATAATGACGATCATTCAATGGAAAATTATTAACCGGGAATCTTAAAGATAGAAGGGATCGGCCATGGAGACTGGATTTTCATTTCGCTTGAACAGGAAAAAACTGTTGAAATTCCTGGTGCATTTCATTTTGACAGTGTGTTCGATTGTTGTCGTGTACCCATTTGTCTTCATGTTGATTAATTCATTCAAGACAGGACCGGAGATACTGAATTACCCGATGTATTTACCAAAAGTCTGGACTGTTTCGGGATTTGTCAAAGTGTTATCGACACTCAATATTCCAATTTTGTTCAAAAACAGTCTGCTCATTTCCGTCAGTGTCACGTTATTGAATGTACTCCTCAATTCAATGGTGGCCTACGCGTTGAGCAAATTGAACTTTCCGGGTAAGAATTTGATTTTTAAAGTGGTATTGGGATCAATGATGATCCCGGGAATCCTGCTGCTGATCCCGACATACGCTATGCTGTATGAGTGGGGATGGGTCAATACTTACCGGGTGTTAATTGTTCCGGCGGCGGTCAGCGCCTATAATATTTTTCTCATCCGCCAATTCCTGACACAGATACCGAACGATTACCTGGATGCGGCGCGAATTGACGGCTGCAATGAATTTCAGGTCTTTTGGAGAATGATTATCCCCTTGTCAAAGCCGGTTCTGGCAACTGTGGCGATTCTCTCTTTCATGGATAGCTGGAACGATCTGTTCAGACCGTTGCTCTATTTGCGGGATCAGTCGATGTATACTTTGCAGTTGGGGCTCTACTCATTCAAAACGCAAATTCCCGGGCAATTCTTGGAACAATTATGGGCAGCCACGACACTTGTAACCGTTCCGGTTGTGATCGTTTTCTTTTTCCTGCAGCGGTTCTTCATTGAAGCGTTTGCCGGTGTGGGTCTGAAATGAGAGGGGGGAGAACCTTGAAAAAATATCTGCTTATCACGTTTGGCATCCTCCTCTTTGTCACAGGGGTTTACGCGTCGGTTTGGTATGAAAGTTATCAAAGGTCCAAAACGTTTTTCGATCAGGCCAGTCAAAGTTTTGCCAACGGAGATTATGGGAGGGCCCTTAAAGGAGGCGAGTCTTTTGACGAGAATACGCAAAGCTACAAATTTGTCGGGGGATATGAACAAGTAGTGGGCATCTGGACCAACAGGTGGGCAGTCCCAAAACCGGGAATTTATCGGGAAGCGGAAGCCAAGATTCACGACATCCTTTATGAAAAACTGACGGCGGATCAAGGATTGGTCATTTTCAAAAAATATTTGAATTTGAGCAACGCGCACCTGCCTGAAATTCTGATCCAATCGGGAAAGTTGTACAAACAAAAAGGAGAGATTGAAAAAGCCCGGGAAATCTTCCAACTGGCGATTGAGGCGTTTGGTATGGATGAAAACATAAAAAGAGAAGCTGAACGGCAGCTTCATGATTTGTAAAAAACCTGAAGAAACGGAGAGGAACCAATGACTGTCAAATCCGAATTCGGAAAGTTCACCATCAATGGAAAAGATACGTTTTTGTTTGGCGGTGAATGTCACTATTTCCGTGTACCAAAGAAAGAATGGGGAAACCGGCTGGATCTATTGATCGAAGCCGGCTGCAATCTGGTAAGTACCTACGTTCCCTGGGTGTGGCACGAAATCGAAGAGGGGATCTATGATCTGACCGGGGAGACAAGAGAAGAGCGTGATCTGCAATCTTTCCTGGAATTGGTACGGGAAAAAGGACTGTACTGCATTGTCCGTCCCGGTCCTTATGTAATGGCGGAAGTGAGATATGAAGGGATTCCAAATTGGCTGCTTGACAAATATCCGGAAGTGATCGCCAAACAGCGAGATGGAAAGGATCATCCCACGCGAGTCGTCTCCTATCAGCATCCGATTTTCCTGGAAAAAGTGTCAGGCTGGTACGAAGCTGTCAATCATATTATTGCCCCAATGCAGATCACAAACGGCGGTCCCGTGATCATGTACCAATTATGCAATGAAATCGGGATGCTGCATTGGGTGACCAATTCATCCGATTATAACGCGGACACTTTGCAGAAATTCGAAGAGTATCTGATTCGGGAATATCAGACTATGGAAGAGTTTAACAGGAACTATGGATTACAGGAGGATTCTTTCCGTTCATTTATTGAAACGTTTCAACAAGGTCTGGGTGAAGAGTATCCAAGCCTCCACTATGAGTGGGGCAGATTCTGGCGAGACTACATCAAGGGCTATGTGAGTGAATTGCGGGATATGGCAATCGGAAACGGAATTTCGATTCCGTTTATCATCAATGTTCACGGGTTTAAGGACTATTCGATTTACAGCCGCGGAGTCGATTATCCTATTGGATTGTCTCAGTTGTACCGGACGGCAGAGTTTTCCGATGTAATTTTGGCGGGGGATTTCTATCCCGGACATATCGGATACGATAACTACCACGATCTGGTGCTGAGTTCCACGTATACGCGGGCCGTTTCGCAGAAAGAGCAGCCTCTGTTTTCCGCTGAGTTCCAATCGGGGCGTCTCGCCGATCGTCCGCGGTTATATCCGCAAGACCTTGATTTGAACACACGCACTTGTGTCGCTCACGGGATGAACGCCTTGAACTATTACATGTTTGTGGCGGGAGAGAATCACGAAAATATTGGGCTGTTCGGCAGACGGCATGAATGGCAGGCTCCGATTGACTCAAACGGGAATCCGCGACCGAATTACGACAAAGCACGGCATTTGGGACATGTATTTAAGACGATCGGTCAGCGGCTTTTAAATACTCCGAAGAAAGTGCACACTTTCGTCGGATTCAACCCGGATGATTACATGACGGAAACAATCGAGGACAGAGACCGGAAGATCGTCAACGAAATCATCAGCAAACGGGAGCATTTCTCCTTTGATGGAATTGTCCGGTTGCTTGTGGGAGCCAACATTCAATTCGAAGCCATTGACCTTTTAAAAGAACTGTCAGTGGAAGAAGTTCCAAGCTTGTGGGTCTTCGCCACGAACTATATGGATCAGCCAATCCAGAGCCGTTTGGTCAATTACGTGCGGCAAGGCGGAAAACTGGTGCTCTATCCGGAAATTCCGACCAAAGATTTGCAGGGTAACAATTGCATGGTTCTGAAGGATGAACTGGACCTTGGCGAATGGGAAACCATCTCTGGAATCGGTACGGCAGATGTGCTGGACATCGACTCGGTGATGGTGAAACAACGGTTGAACTTCAAAAAGTTTAACGGGGATGTGATTGCATCCTTCCCGGGTCAAGAAGGAGCAGAGGTCGCCGCTTACAGAAAATCATTCGGACAGGGAGAAATT
>JAGVBM010000368.1 GCA_020059765.1 Bacillota bacterium | reverse complement strand
TATCGCATCGATCATTATCTGGGCAAAGAGATGGTGCAAAATATCGAAGTGATCCGGTTTGCCAATACCATGTTCGAGCCGCTCTGGAATAACCGTTACATCGACAATATTCAGATCAACGCCAGCGAGTCAATCGGCGTGGAAGAACGCGCTGCCTATTATGATCGGTCGGGGGCGCTGCGAGATATGGTTCAGAACCATATTTTGCAAATGTTGATGATGATCTGCATGGAACCCCCCAGCCGGTTTCATACAGAGGCGGTTCGCGACGAGAAAGTCAAGGTGCTGCGCTCACTTCGCCGATACAGCGAAGAAGAAGCGGCCCGCTATGTGGTGCGCGGCCAGTATACGGGAGGCAGCGTTCGCGGCCAGGAAGTCCCGGGTTATTGTGATGAAGACGGGGTGGCGCCGGACTCCGCCACCGAAACTTTTGTCGCGGCCAAGCTGTTTGTCGACAATTTCCGTTGGGCGGGGGTGCCCATTTATATCCGGACAGGCAAGCGAATGCCGCAAAAAACGACGGAGATCGTCATTCAGTTTAAAGAGATGCCGAAAAATCTATTGTTTAACAAAAACAACGATCTGGGACCGAATCTTTTGATCATCCGCATCAATCCCGTGGAAGGGATCGATCTTCTGCTGAACGCGAAAAAGCCGGGGGCCGACGATGACGTGATCCCGATCTCCATGGAATACTGCAACAATTGTGACAGCGGATCGCCGGAAGCGTACGAACGATTGCTGCACGATGCGATTGGCGGAGATTCCACGTTCTTTACGGGGTGGGATGAAGTCTCGCTGGCCTGGAAATTTGTCGATCCGATCCGCAACGCATGGGACAAGGAACGTGCGTCGCTGCAATTGTACGAGGCCGGTACGTGGGGCCCTGTGCAAGCGAAGGATCTGCTGGCGGAAGACGGGAAACAGTGGTGGTTCACGCAAGGGCAGAAATTGAGTCAAGTGGTGCAGGCGGTTGAACAGCCGGATGTTCTGGTCAGGGGGTAGCGGAATGTATAAAGTGTACGACGTATCCATGCCGATCTATCAAGGGATGCCGGTGTACAAAAACAAACCGGAAAAACAGCCGAAGATACGGGTGGTACAGGATTTTGACACGAATCCGGCGCGTGAGTCGCGGGTTGATTTGGACGTTCACACGGGAACCCATGCGGACGCTCCCCTCCATATGGTACCCGGCGGAGACGCCATGCAGGTCTTTTCGGCGGAACGTTTTGTCGGACCTTGTCGGGTGATTGACCTGACCCATGTGGAAGGCGGAATTGCCCGTTTTGACCTGGAGGGTCACGACATTCAGGCTGACGAATTTGTGCTGCTGAAGACGAAAAATTCCCTGCGCGACAGTTTTGATCCGGATTTCGTTTTCTTGGCGGAAGACGGAGCCAGCTATCTGGCCGAGATCGGCGTACGCGGGGTGGGAATTGATGCCTTGGGGATCGAGCGGAGTCAAGCGGGTCATCCGACACATAAAACGTTATTCGCGGTCAATATCGTGATTCTGGAAGGATTGCGGCTGGCGGAAGTGACGGGCGGCCTGTACTTTTTGTTTGCCGCTCCGATCAAACTGCTGGAAACGGAAGCGGCTCCGGCCAGGGTGCTGCTGATCGAAGGACTGCTCAAGTAAAGGGCGATGACAATCCCTGTCGGACATAGGCAGGGATTTATTATTGTTGTTTCATGTAAGATAACCTTACATAAAATGTTGACATTCATTACGTTTTTGGAGATAATAGATCTATTCGAATTTTGTAGAGAGAAAAAGGGGCGGAGAGAATGGACACCCAAACACTGTCTTTCGGGATGAATACGATCTGGGTTATTTTGACAGCGTCGATGATTTTTTTCATGGAGGGTGGCTTTGCTCTTCTGGAGGCCGGATTTGTCCGGTCGAAAAACAACGTTTCGATTCTCATGAAAGTGTTTGTCGACATGATCTTCGGAGTGTTGGCCTTTTATACGATTGGATTTGGCGTCATGTTCGGAATGGACAAGTTCGGCTTGTTTGGCAGTTCCGGATTTGCTCTTACGGGAAATTTCGATCATTTGGGTTTGGCGATTCCGGCCGACGCGTTTTGGCTGTTTCAGACCGCGTTCGCCATTGCGGCGATCAGTATCGTCAGCGGTGCGGTGGCAGAACGCATGAACTTTAAGGCATATATTCTGTTTACGCTGCTGATGACGGCAGTCATTTACCCGGTATCGGGACATTGGATTTGGGGAATTGACGGTTGGTTGGCCAAACTGGGGATGAAGGATTTTGCCGGTTCGGCGGCCATTCATGCCATGGCAGGTTTTGCCGCATTCGCGGCAGCGAAAAAGGTCGGGGCACGCATCGGCAAGTATAATGAAGACGGCAGTGCGAATCTGATTTCCCCCAGTAATCTGCCGTTGGCGGCGATTGGGACGTTTATCTTGTGGTTCGGATGGTTTGGATTCAACGCGGGAAGCACCTTAAATGCGACAGCCTCGAATATCGGAACGATTGCGGCTGCGACGTTGTTGGCTTCTGCGGCAGGCGGAGCTTCGGCCATGTTATATACGTTGTTCAAAACCGGAAAAGCGGACATCTCCTTTACGATTAACGGGGTGTTGGCCGGTTTGGTCGCGATTACGGCGGGGGCTGCTTTTGTCGGCTTGGGAAGTGCCTTGCTGATTGGGGCGGCGGCAGGTGTATTGATGATTTGGGCGACAAACAAGATTGACGGGTTGAAAGTGGATGATCCGGTGGGTGCAGTCGCCGTTCACGGGGTAAACGGGGCCTTTGGAACGATTGCGGTCGGTTTGTTTGCCATTGATGGGGGATTGATCACCACTGGAAATTGGAATCTGTTGGCGGTGCAAATCTTGGGAACGGTTGCCGTCAGTCTATGGGGCTATTTGACGACGGCAGGATCGCTCGCGCTGATCGACAAATGGATACCGGTTCGCGTTTCTGTGGAAGAGGAATTGGCCGGACTGGACATCAGCTATCACGGTACCGGCGCCTACCATGACATGCAGGCGGATGTTCCGAAATTTCCGGTGGAACCGCAACTGCAACCGGGGCAGACTGTTATCGGTCTAGAGTCCAAGTAAACGCAGTTCGTGCTTCACCCACTGGTTCGCTTTGTTGAGGGCCGTTTCCGAAAGTTTGTGATCCCGGTGGGCGTGAATGGGACCAACGGGACTTGCGGTCAAACAGAACAAGTGATTCATCACATGCTGGTAGCGTTCATAGGAACGAAGGGTAAACAGCATGTTCGGGGTTTTGGCCTCAAAAAACAACAGGACTTTCTGGGCATCGGCGAGGGCGGCAATGTGGGCATTCGCCGATGCTTTTTTGTCTTGGTTGATATATCCGGCTTTGATCGTCAATGAAGGAGTGTCATACAATTCGCTCAGATAGATAATTTCATACATCCGGAGTCAGCCTTTCTATCGCCGTTTCTTACAGACATTGTACTAAATGATGGACGGCCGCGTACAGATGTTTATGAAGCGGCTGCGCCATCAAAAAAAGTTCGAGTTGAAACGTTTTTTTGATTATAATGAGAATAATTGAATCTTTGGAAGAAGGTGCAGACATGTCGTTTCCCACTGTTGTTCACCCGCAGACGGCAGGTGCGATTGGGGCCGCCGGTATGGCATTGCTTGTCATCGCGATTCGTCTGCGTGCGGCAAAAAAACCGACATCGGCCCGTAAGATCGTAATACCGCCTTTGGCAATGACAACCGGATTTTCCATGTTTGTCTTTCCGCAAACCCATATTCCGCTGATGTATGCTTTGACCGCATTGATGTTCGGGTTCTTGTTTTCCTATCCGCTGATACGCACATCGAAGTTTGAACGTATCGAGGACCAAATTTATCTGAAACGCTCGAAAGCTTTTCCGCTTATCTTGTTGAGTCTGCTGGCTGTTCGCATCGGATTGCGCGGATACGTGGAACAATATATGACGCTGCCGCAAACGGGGGCCGTATTTTTCATTCTGGCCTACGGCATGGTTGTGCCGTGGCGAATCGCGATGTACCGGAAGTACAGGGAACTGCAAAACGGTAACGAGAAAGCCCGCTAGGAAATTCCTAACGGGCATTTTTCCCTTTATACTTGTTAGAATTTATAAGTTTTCAAGGTAACAAGTATAAGGGCAACAAGGGTCCTCGTCCAAATGCTTGCATTTGGACGGGAAAGAACTTTGGTTCGCCTGCGCCTAAAGGCTTGGCGAAGCCAAGTTTTCTTTACAGTGCGTGCCCAGCTAAGCACGCGCTATCTAGCCGGTGAAAGTCCGGTCAGGGTAATCACCAAGGAGCCCTGTAGCTTGGATGCCTGCGTACGGAGAAATT
>JAGVBM010000416.1 GCA_020059765.1 Bacillota bacterium | reverse complement strand
TGCACTTCTCACAAATAGGCTTAACAGACGGCCGTACTTTCATCGCGGTATCCCTCCTTCATAGCGTGATCTGGCGACTTGTCGCCATGACACGACTTGCACCCTTCGGGTATAAGTTCCACTAGTCAACAAGTTGACAAGTGGAGCTATATGCTCTTTGAGTGCGTAGTGCGACCTGGCGCCATGACGCCGATTCACGACGGTTGGCTTCTTCCTGTTCGCAACTGTTTCTTACTTGAATCGGTATGTGATCCGGCCACGGGTAAGATCATAAGGAGACAATTCAACTGTCACCCGATCCCCCGGCAGAATCCGAATATAATTCATTCGAATCTTGCCGGAAACGTGGGCAAGAATCTTGTGACCATTTTCCAATTCAACCCGAAACATCGCATTCGGTAAAGGTTCAATGACAGTACCTTCTACTTCAATCACATCATCTTTCGGCATGATGATCACTCCCCTTTTTCAGAGACGATATCCGGATTTGGCTGTGTTTCGAATCGATTCAGGACAAATCGCAACTTCGAATTGGTTACACGACCTGACTCTTGAATGCTCTCGAAAACTTCCATCGCTCGTTCGCCAGTAAACCGAATATGTTGAATATTTTTCTTCTTCGGCTGATCATACTTTCTTTTATTGCCATCAGCCAATAGAATAAAACGTTCATTCAGCACACCAATGATTACAGCGTATTGACCGGTCTCCCGTCCTTTTGTCACTTCCACAATCTGTCCGATTAATGGTTCCGGCAATTGAATGCTCATATTGGCATCCCCATTCTACAATCGGGTTAAGATTTCAGGTCCGTCTTCTGTTAACGCGACGGTATGTTCAAAATGAGCGGACAGGTTTCCGTCTGCTGTCACCACTGTCCAGTTATCAGCCAACGTTCTGCAATGATAAGTTGCAGCATTCACCATCGGCTCAATCGCCAGCGTCATGCCCACTTTCAACCGCGGACCTCTTCCGGGAGGGCCGTAATTTGGGATTTGCGGGTCTTCATGCATTTGTCTGCCGATACCATGGCCCACATAGTCGCGGACTACCGAGAATCCGGCAGCTTCTACATAATTTTGAATCGCATGACCGATATCCGAAAGCCGATTTCCTTCACGAACCTGTTCAATTCCTTTGTACAGAGACTCTTCCGTTACACGAAGCAGTTGAACAGCCTTCTCCGATATATGTCCAACCGGATACGTCCAAGCGGAGTCGCCATGAAATCCGTATATGTGAGCGCCAATATCGATCGAGATGATATCTCCGTCTTTCAATATTCGCGGTCCCGGAATCCCATGAACCAATTCCTCATTCACAGATGTACAAATAGAAGCAGGGTAGCCATGATACCCTTTGAAGGATGGAACTGCTCCATGCTTGCGAATGAAATCTTCCGCCAGGGAATCCAACTCTTTGGTTGTAATCCCAGGACGTATATTCTCGGCCAGTTCACGGTGGGTAAGCGCCACAATTTTCCCGGCCTCACGCATCAGTTCCAGTTCCGTTTTTGACTTGCTTACTATCATTGCACACCTCGAAGGATGTGAGATATCTGTCCAAAAACTTCGTTAATTTCTGCATCTCCGTCAACGGTACGCAGCAAGCCTTTTGCTGCGTAGAACTGAAGCAGCGGTTCTTGTTGCTTGATGTTGACATCGAGTCGAGTCGCAACGGTTTCGACAGTGTCATCCGCCCGTTGGTACAACTCACCGCCACATTTGTCACATTGGCCTTCCACTTTCGGCGGATTAAAGACGACGTGGTAAGTCGATCCGCAAGAACGGCAAATTCGACGGCCTGTGAGACGTTCCAACAATAGACCGCGATCCACATTGAGATGGATGACTACATCGATCTCCTTACCCATTTCTTTCAGAACTTTGTCTAATGCTTCAGCTTGTGCAACAGTTCGCGGAAAACCGTCGAGCAGAAAACCTGAAGCAGTATCAGGACGACTCACACGTTCGCTGACAATGCCGATTGTCACATCGTCTGGAACAAGCTGTCCTTTGTCTACATATTCCTTGGCTTTGAGTCCGAGAGGAGTCCCTTCCGACATAGCGGCGCGAAAAATGTCTCCGGTCGATATATGCGGAATCTGAAATTCCTCTACGATGCGTTCAGCCTGAGTTCCTTTGCCTGCGCCAGGCAAGCCCATGAAAATGGCTTGCATCCTGGTCCCCCCCTTTATGAACCGGGCTCAACCCTTTATCGAATAAACCCTTTATAGTGACGCTGCAGCAATTGACTTTCCAACTGCTTCATCGTATCGAGTGCCACACCGACAACAATCAAGAGCGACGTGCCACCAAGATAAAGATTCAGATTGGAGACGTTCATAAAGAGTATTGGGAGTACCGACACGGCTGCCAAAAACAAAGCGCCTGCAAGAGTAATCCGGTTCATGACACGAATGATGAACATCTCAGTAGGTTTGCCAGGTCTTACCCCTGGAATATACCCTGCATTTTTCCGCATCTGATCGGCGAGCTGTTCCGGATTGATTTGTATTGCCGTGTAAAAATACGTAAATCCGATAATCAACAGAACTTCGAATGTTACGTATACCCAGGATTGCGGACTGAAATTGGCCACTATCCAATTGGCGATCGGGTGCGGTTGAAACCACGTTGCAACCGTTGACGGAAAGATCAGCAGCGATGTTGCGAAAATCACCGGAATCACGCCCGCTGCATTCACTTTCAAGGGAATGTGGGTGGTTTGCCCGCCTTGCATACTCCGTCCCACCATGCGTTTCGCGTATTGGACAGGAATCCGGCGAACCCCTTGTTGCACGTAGATAATTCCGACAATCACCAGCAAGATCCCGATCAGCAGCAAACCGACCAATACAAGATTCAGGAACAAACGTTCCGGATGCGCATAAAACCACGTATTGTAAATCGTATTGATACCAGGACCCACTTGTGCGATAATCCCGGCAAAAATGATCAATGAAATCCCATTGCCAATTCCTTTTTCGGTAATCTGTTCCCCGAGCCACATCAGAAACGCCGTACCCGCCGTCAAAGTAACGGCAATCATGGCAAAAGTGGCGAAACCTTTGTCAATGATCAAACCCGGCACCATTCGATCAAACGAAATGGAGAAAGCGATCGCCTGTATCAATCCAAGCACCACTGTCAGATATCGAGTGATCTGTGCGAGCTTCTTGCGTCCATGTTCGCCTTCTTTCGACCATTCCGTAAATTTCGGAATGACGTCCATCGTCAACAATTGGACGATAATCGACGCCGTGATATAAGGCGTAATCGACATGGCGAAAATGGAGAAGTTCATCAGTGCTCCACCCGAAAAGGTGTTTAGAATCCCCAAAAAGGGATTCAGATTTTGCGTCAGCAGATCCGCTCTCACATTCGGAACCGGGATGTAGGATCCGACGCGAAATACGGCTAACATGGCCAGCGTGAATAATACACGCCGGCGCAGATCTTTAACCTTCCAGAGATTCGCAATGGTTGAAGCCATTTATACCACCTCGGCCTTACCGCCAGCAGCTTCAATCTTCTCTTTTGCCGAAGCGGAGAATCCATGAGCTTGAACGGTAATCCCAACCGTGATGTCACCTTGACCCAAGATTTTTACGCCGTCCTTGATGTTCTTGATAATCTTGGCTTCCACGAGTTTCTCAGGAGTTACAACCGTTCCCGCTTCAAACTTGTTGAGCTTGGATACGTTAACTTCCACCAGATCCGTCTTGAACGGAGCATTCGTAAACCCGCGTTTCGGGAGACGACGGTAAAGCGGTGTTTGACCGCCTTCGAATCCAGGGCGAACGCCGCCGCCAGAGCGCGCCTTCTGACCTTTATGACCGCGTCCCGAAGTCTTTCCGAGGCCAGAACCAATTCCGCGACCTACGCGTTTCCGAGTTTTCTTCGAACCAGGAGCCGGACTCAGTTCATGCAGTTTCATACGTACACCTCCTTGAACTTGCGCTTCTCGTTATTCCGAGATTTCCTTTACTTCAACGAGGTGGCTGACCTTTTTCACCATACCTCGAATTGCTTCATTATCCGGTTGCATAACAGTTTGATGCATTTTACGGAGGCCAAGGGTTCTAACAGTTGTTCGTTGATCCTCCGGACGCCCGATCAAACTGCGCTTGAGGGTAATCTCCAATTTTTTAGCCACGGTATTCCCTCCTTAACCCAATAGCTCTTCTACAGACTTGCCGCGCAATTTGGCAACGTCTTCCGGACGCTTCAAGCGTTTCAGACCGTCAAGCGTAGCATGCACCATATTCATCGAGTTCGAAGAACCCAAGGACTTCGTTACAATGTCTTTTACGCCAGCAAGTTCCAAAACGGCGCGTGCAGGCCCCCCCGCAATCACTCCGGTACCTTCCACAGCAGGTTTGATCAACACTTTGCCTGCGCCGAAACGGCCGATGATTTCATGGGGAATCGTCGTTCCTACCAACGGAACTTTGACTAAGTTTTTCTTCGCATCTTCAATGCCTTTTCGGATAGCCTCCGGTACTTCAGCCGCTTTGCCGAGACCTGCGCCTACGTGACCATTTCCGTCACCCACAATGACCAGCGCAGAAAAGCTGAAGCGACGACCACCCTTCACGACTTTCGCAACGCGGTTGATGGCAACCACTTTTTCCGAAAGTTCGAGTTGATTCGGATCAATACGCATGTAGTTCCCTCCTTCGCGTTTAGAATTCGAGTCCCGCTTCGCGGGCAGCGTCTGCCAATGCTTGAAGCCGCCCATGATACAGATATCCGCCGCGGTCGAAAACAACCGATTTGTAACCATTTTCGAGCGCGCGTTTTGCTACCAGTTCACCGACCTTTTGAGCCGCATCGATATTACCGCCGTGTTCAACCTGTTCCCGCAATTCCGGATCTACGGTTGAAGCCGTAACCAACGTAACACCCTTTGTATCATCGATCAATTGAGCGTAAATGTGTTTATTGGAACGGAATACGTTCAAACGAGGACGTTCTGCCGTACCGAACACTTTTTTCCGCACCCGAAAATGACGACGTTTCCGTGCAAGATTTTTGTTGGCTTTGGTGATCATTCATTTCACTCCCTTCAAGCTGCAAGCTGGTTATTTCTATTTCTTACCAGTCTTTCCGACTTTGCGTCGAATAACTTCGTTTTCGTACCTAACTCCTTTGCCTTTGTAAGGCTCAGGTTCACGAATCGAACGAATCTTGGCAGCCACCGCTCCGACTTGTTCTTTATTGATCCCTTTCACCACAAGCTTGTTGGTGCTCGGTACGTCGATTTCAATTCCCTCTTCAGGAACGATTTCAACCGGATGAGAGAATCCCAGAGACAAGGTCACTTTGTTGCCGGATTTTGCCGCACGGTAACCAACCCCAACCAGCTCCAGTGTTTTCTCAAACCCTTTGGTAACCCCTTCCACCATGTTGTTGACAACAGAACGAGTCGTTCCGTGCAAGCTGCGGTGGAGCTTATTGTCCGAAGGACGCTCGATAATCAATTGATTGTCCTCTTGCTTCACGATCATTTCCTTATGCAGTTCACGTGCCAAAGTCCCTTTCGGACCCTTTACAGTGATCATACCGTTTTCGTATTTCACCTCAACGCCATCCGGGATAGCGATCGGTTTCTTTCCAATACGAGACATTCGTCACACCTCCAATCTCGTTGAGATTACCAAACGTAGCAAATTACTTCGCCGCCAACTTGCGAACGGCGCGCGTCTTTATCCGTCATCAATCCTTGGGATGTGGACAGGATTGCGATTCCAAGACCGCCAAGCACGCGGGGAATCTGTTCACGCTTTGCATATACTCGCAATCCGGGCTTTGAAATTCGCTTCAAGCCGGTAATTACACGTTCGTTGTTCGAACCGTATTTCAAGAATACACGAATGGTCCCCTGTTTGTTGTCCGGAATAAATTCAGCATCACGGATGAATCCTTCACGCTTCAGGATATCAGCGATCTGACGTTTTACGTTCGATCCGGGGATTTCCACTTTCTCATGACCCACCATATTCGCATTGCGAATGCGGGTAAGCATGTCTGCAATCGGATCAGTCATAACCATAACTGACTACCTCCTTCCTAAGCTCATTATTACCAGCTGGCTTTTTTCACGCCAGGAAGTTGTCCCTTATAGGCAAGTTCACGGAAGCAAATCCGGCACATTCCGAATTTCCGCAGTACGGAATGCGGACGTCCGCAGATACGGCAACGCGTATAAGCTCGCGTGCTAAATTTGGGCTTCCGCTGGGACTTGGCGATCATGGACTTCTTTGCCATTGATTAGTACCTCCCTTTGCTTTTGCTCCAATTTACGACTGACGGAACGGCATTCCGAGTTGTGTAAGCAATTCACGCGCTTCTTCATCAGAATTTGCAGTGGTGACAAACACAATGTCCATACCGCGAACTGTATCAATCTTGTCGTACTCAATTTCCGGGAAAATCAACTGTTCTTTCAGACCCAGCGTGTAGTTCCCGCGACCGTCAAATGCTTTTGCCGACACACCGCGGAAGTCACGAACTCGCGGCAGTGCAACGTTAAACAGTTTATCCATGAAGTGATACATGCGCTCTCCGCGCAGCGTCACTTTTACACCGATCGGCATTCCTTCACGCAGTTTAAAACCGGCAATCGATTTCTTCGCGCGAGTGATAACCGGCTTTTGACCCGTGATTTGCGCAATGTCCTCAACAGCCGCATCAAGTGCTTTCGCGTTCTGAATCGCTTCACCAAGTCCGACGTTCACAACAATCTTTTCCACTTTGGGAACCTGCATTACGCTTTTATAATTAAATTTCTGCATCAAGGCAGGAACAACATCTTTTTTATATTGTTCATCCATGCGTGCCAACGAGAAAACCTCCTTTCGTCACCTGGCTACTTGTCAAGGATTTCACCAGATTTTTTTGCGTACCGAACTTTCGTGCCGTCTTTCAGGATTTTCTTCCCTGTACGGGTCGGCTCCCCGCTCTTCGGATCGACAACCATAACGTTCGACGCGTGAATCGGCGCTTCACGCTCAATGACGCCGCCTTGCGGATGCGCTTGGTTGGGACGGGTATGACGCTTGATCATATTCACGCCCTCAACCAACACGCGACCTTCGGACGGGTACGCTTCCAGAATCTGACCTTTTTTCCCTTTATCTTTACCGGCGATCACAACGACTTGATCACCTTTTCGAACATGCAGCTTTGCTTTGGACATCCAGCACACCTCCTCGGATGCGATACCCTCTTTCGACTCTTACAGTACTTCGGGAGCCAAAGAGATGATTTTCATAAAATCTTTTTCACGCAGCTCGCGGGCGACCGGCCCGAAGATACGTGTACCGCGCGGGCTCTTGTCATCCTTGATGATGACAGCCGCATTTTCATCAAAACGAATATAAGATCCGTCTTCACGGCGAACTCCACGTTTTGAACGAACGATAACTGCTTTTACTACGTCACCTTTTTTGACAACGCCCCCGGGTGTTGCGCTCTTCACAGAAGCAACGATGATATCCCCGATGTTCGCAGAACGGCGATTGGAACCGCCGAGAACACGGAAGCACATGATTTCCTTTGCACCGGAGTTGTCAGCCACAGCAAGTCGAGTTTGCGGTTGAATCATGGAAGTACCTCCTTCCGATTACAAGATCACGGCTTTTTCAACCACTTCAACCAGACGCCAGCGCTTATCTTTCGACAGCGGACGGGTTTCCATGATTTTCACGATATCGCCAACTTGAGCCGTGTTATTTTCATCATGAGCTTTGAACTTTTGGGTCATCTTCATACTCTTTCCGTAAAGCGGATGCTTCTTGTTTTGCTCAACAGCCACCACAATCGTTTTATCCATCTTGTCGGAAACAACTTTTCCAACGCGGACTTTCCGGTAATTACGTTCTACGCTCATCGTTATCCTCCTTCCGTCAGCGGATTAACCAATACCGAGTTCCCGTTCTCTGAGGATCGTCTTAGCGCGGGCAATATCTTTCCGAACTTCCCGAATCCGCATCGGATTTTCAAGTTGCCCCGTAGCCAGTTGGAAACGCAGATTAAACAACTCTTCTTTTAATACGTTGACTTTATTTTCAATTTCCGCGGTGGACAAGTCACGAAGATCATTAACTTTCATTTGCCTCACCACCCATTTCTTCACGTTTTACAAACTTGCACTTTACAGGCAGTTTGTGCATCGCGAGACGCATCGCTTCACGCGCCACTTCTTCACTAACGCCTGCCAATTCAAACATGATGCGGCCCGGTTTTACAACAGCAACCCATTTTTCAGGAGAGCCTTTCCCGGAACCCATCCGAACTTCAGCCGGTTTCGCGGTGATTGCAATCGACGGAAAAATCTTGATCCATACTTTACCGCCGCGACGGATATAACGTGTCATTGCAATACGAGCCGCTTCAATTTGACGGTTTGTGATCCAACCAGGTTCGAGGGCTTGAAGTCCGTATTCGCCAAAGGTTACTTCGTTGCCAGCCTTCGACTTGCCGCCCAAATTTCTCGGGCGATGCGGTTTACGATGTTTTACGCGCTTTGGCATCAACATGGCTTATTTACCCCCTTCTTCAACAGCAGCTTTGCGGCCACCTTTTGTCGGAAGTACCTGTCCGCGATAGATCCACACTTTCACACCGATACGTCCGTAAGTGGTGTGAGCTTCAGAAGTTGCGTAATCGATGTCTGCGCGCAATGTATGAAGCGGTACGGTACCTTCAGAATATCCTTCTGTACGAGCAATTTCAGCACCAGCCAGACGACCGGATACTTGGACTTTAATTCCTTTTGCCCCTGCACGCATGGTGCGTTGAATCGATTGTTTCATCGCACGACGAAATGCCACGCGGCGCTCCAGCTGCTGTGCAATACCGTCCGCCACGAGTTGGGCATTCAGTTCAGGAGCTTTGATTTCCGTGATATTGATATGCACGCGTTTGCCCGTCATGCTGCTGAGCTGATTGCGAAGTGCATCCACTTCGGTACCACCCTTGCCAATTACCATTCCCGGCTTCGCCGTATGAATGTTTACGTTGACACGGTTCGCAGCCCGTTCAATTTCAACAGACGAAACAGACGCGTCTTTCAAACGATTTAATACGTAGTCACGAACCTTGATGTCTTCGTGCAGGAGTTCGGTGTATTCTTTTTTATTCGCGAACCACTTCGATTCCCAGTCACGAATGATGCCGACTCGAAGACCTACGGGGTTGACCTTTTGTCCCATCCGTTAATCCCTCCTTACTTTTCACTGACTACCACCGTAATGTGGCTGGTGCGCTTGTGAATCCGCGTTGCCCGTCCTTGCGCACGCGGCCGAAACCGCTTCAAGGTCGGTCCTTGATCAACAAAAATTTGGCTTACAATCAAATTGTCAATATCCATATTGAAGTTGTGATCAGCATTTGCGATGGCCGATTGCAACACTTTTTCAATCACTTCGGAAGAAACATTCGGTGTGTGTTTCAAAATCGCAATCGCTTCACCGACTTTCTTTCCGCGAATCAGATCAACAACCAAACGCACTTTTCGCGGTGCTATGCGAACATATCGTGCTATTGCTTTGGCTTCCATCATGAAACCTCCTCTCTATCCGGAACTCAATTACCGGCGAGACGCTTTTTCGTCACCAGCGTGACCCTTATACGTGCGGGTAGGCGCGAACTCACCGAGCTTATGGCCCACCATATCTTCCGTTACATATACAGGAACGTGTTTGCGGCCGTCATACACTGCGAATGTGTGGCCCACGAACTGCGGGAAAATGGTGGAACGACGAGACCAAGTTTTAATTACCTTTTTATCTCCGCTTGCGTTCATCGATTCAACTTTCGTCATCAGATGATCGTCAACAAACGGCCCTTTCTTAAGCGAACGTCCCATTTAGCTACCTCCCTTCAGACCCAGCTTAATCATTACTTCTTGCGAGTACGAACAATATACTTGTTAGAAGGCTTGTTCTTTTTGCGAGTCTTCTTGCCAAGAGTCGGTTTGCCCCAAGGAGACAACGGAGACTTGCGTCCGATCGGAGCACGTCCTTCACCGCCACCATGCGGGTGATCGTTCGGGTTCATGACAACCCCGCGAACGGTCGGGCGCTTGCCAAGCCAACGAGAACGTCCGGCTTTCCCAATGTTCACATTCTCATGATCAAGATTTCCCACTTGTCCGATCGTCGCACGGCACTCTGCACGAATCAAGCGCACTTCGCCGGAAGACAAACGAACATGGCAGTATTCCCCTTCTTTCGCCAACAGTTGAGCTTCTGCGCCGGCAGCGCGAGCCAACTGTCCGCCTTTGCCAGGTTTCAACTCAATGTTGTGAATCACCGTACCAACCGGAATGTTGATCAACGGCAGTGTATTGCCGACCTTGATGTCAGCATCGGCGCCAGAATAAATTGTATCGCCGACTTTCAGTCCAAGCGGTGCCAAAATGTAGCGTTTTTCCCCGTCTGCATAGTGAATCAAAGCGATGTTTGCCGAGCGGTTCGGATCATATTCAATGGTTGCTACACGACCCGGAATTCCATCTTTATTCCGTTTGAAATCGATAATCCGATATTGTCTCTTATGACCGCCACCTTGATGACGAGTCGTAATCTTACCTTGGTTGTTACGACCAGCATTTTTCTTAAGCGGCTCAAGGAGAGATTTTTCGGGTTGATCAGTTGTAATCTCTTCGAACGTCGACACCGACATGAAACGACGTCCCGGAGACGTGGGTTTATACTTTTTGATTCCCACAATGATACCCTCCTTTTCTTTTTGAGTATTCCTTCAATCCATGCTTCTCTGAGCTTCACTCACTTTGACGGGAAGTTTTACGCCCCTTCAAAAAATGAGATGGTCTTTGAATCAGACGCGAGCGTTACAATCGCTTTTTTCCATTCGGAAGTGGTTCCCAAATGACGGCCGACACGCTTTTGCTTGCCCGGAACACGCATCGTGTTCACCTTTTCCACTTTCACGCCGAAGATTTCTTCCACCGCTTTTTTAATTTCGGTTTTGTTGGCTTTCAACGCGACTTCAAAAGTGAATTTGTTCTGTTCCATCAGATCAGTGGAGCGCTCGGTAATGACAGGGCGCTTGATAATATCACGTGGATTTTTCATTACGCGAACACCTCCTCCACTTTTGCAACCGCATCTCTGGTAATTACCAAAGAACCATGATTCAACAGGTCATATACATTAATGCCGGTTGCGGATACGTATTTCACGCCAGGAATGTTACGCGCGGAAAGCTCCACATTTCCACCCTTGTCCAAACCTACGATCAGAGCTTTGTTTGCAGCTTTCACATTCATCAGCACACGAACCATCTCTTTGGTTTTCGGTGCTTCGAAATTCAACGCATCGAGAACAATGATTGCGTTCTCGTTGACTTTTGCGGCCAGTGCGGATTTAATCGCCAAACGACGAACTTTTTTAGGCAATTTGTAAGCGTAAGAACGCGGGGTCGGACCAAATACGGTTCCGCCGCCAACCCATTGCGGCGCACGAATGGAACCCTGACGAGCACGACCCGTCCCTTTTTGCCGCCACGGCTTGCGACCGCCGCCTCTGACTTCTGAACGGTTCTTTACATCGTGCGTTCCGCGACGACGGCTCGCCAATTGCATAACCACCGCTTCGTGCAGAACATGTTTGTTCGGCTCAATTCCAAAAATAGACTCGGCCAGTTCAATTTCTCCAACCTGCTGACCTTCCACATTAAGAACAGGCACTTTCGGCATCAACATTTCCTCCTTTCTCCAACGAGTTATTGCCCGGCTTTGACAGCCGCTTTAACCGTTACATACGAATTTTTGGGACCCGGTACTGATCCTTTAACCAACAACAAGTTACGATCCACGTCCACTTTCACAACTTCTAAATTTTGCACGGTTACACGTTCTCCGCCCATACGACCCGGCAGCGTTTGACCTTTAAATACGCGATTCGGATTGATCGAACCGAGCGATCCGGGACCACGATGGTAACGAGAACCGTGAGCCATCGGACCGCGAGCTTGGTTGTGGCGCTTAATCGCACCGGCAAATCCCTTGCCTTTGGAAATTCCGACAACGTCAACCACATCGCCTGACGCAAACACTTCGGCCGTCAATACTTGACCCACTTCGTAGGTGCCGAGATCTACGCCGCGAATTTCACGAACATAACGCTTCGGCGCTGTACCAGCCTTCGAAGCATGGCCTGCTTCCGGTTTGTTTGCACGTTTTTTATCAGCAAAGCCGATCTGCACGGCTTCATATCCGTCATTTTGCAATTCTTTCTTTTGAAGAACCACACACGGACCAGCTTCAATCACCGTGACGGGAACCACTTTCCCATCTTCTGCAAATACTTGGGTCATGCCCAATTTACGTCCCAAAATGCCTTTCATACTGACACCTCCTAAGTTCGAATCATTCTCCCTAAAGGCTAAGGGACAGAGGATTCGTCATCCAATCAAATCAACTGAGTCGGGTGTTTCATATTCCTTCTTACAGCTTAATTTCGATGTCCACACCGGACGGCAGATCCAAACGCATCAGTGCATCCACCGTTTGCGGAGTCGGATTGACAATGTCAATCAGACGCTTGTGCGTCCGCATTTCGAATTGCTCACGAGAGTCTTTGTATTTGTGCGGCGCACGCAGGATCGTGATTACCTGCTTCTCGGTCGGAAGCGGGATCGGACCTGATACAGAAGCTCCGGAACGCTTGGCAGTGTCGACAATCTTCTCAGCGGAAGTGTCAAGCACTTTGTGATCGAATGCTTTCAAGCGAATGCGAATTTTTTGCTTTGCCATATGAATTCCCTCCTTTATCGCCCTATTATCTGGACATACTCCGCGAAAATTAACCTGATCGGCCCCGCATATGGCATCCATGACGGTGCATCAGCAACCTTTCGCTTCATCACAGCCTAAGACCAACAATATGAAATTATACAAAAAAAGAACGAAAAACACAATGTTTTTCCACAGGATTTTTGTATAAAAGCTAAAATTCTTCTTTTCCCGAAGTAAAAAGCTCGGGTTCTATACCCGAGCTTTCCTTCGTTTCGTGTTACTTCGTGATGGTAACCACAACGCCAGCGCCTACTGTACGTCCGCCTTCACGGATAGCAAAGCGGGTTCCTTCTTCGAGAGCGATCGGGGAGATCAATTCAACGTCCATCGTTACATTGTCCCCAGGCATCACCATCTCGGTGCCGGCCGGCAATGTGCACACACCGGTTACGTCAGTCGTACGAACATAGAATTGCGGACGGTAGCCGTTAAAGAACGGAGTGTGACGTCCACCTTCTTCTTTGGTCAATACGTAAACTTCAGCTTTGAACTGAGTGTGCGGTTTAATCGAACCCGGTTTAACCAATACTTGTCCGCGCTCAATGTCTTTGCGATCAACACCGCGCAGCAGAGCGCCGATGTTGTCACCCGCTTGCGCGGAATCGAGCAGCTTGCGGAACATTTCAATTCCGGTAGCAACAGTCTTCTTGGTTGCTTCCGCAAGACCTACGATTTCAACTTCGTCGCCGACTTTGAGCGCTCCACGCTCAACGCGTCCGGTAGCAACCGTACCGCGTCCAGTGATCGTGAATACGTCTTCCACCGGCATCAAGAACGGCTTGTCAGTTTCACGAGTCGGTTCCGGAATGTAGGAATCGACTGCATCCATCAATTCATCGATTTTCTTCGCCCATTCACCATTCGGATTTTCCAGCGCTTCTTTTGCAGAACCGCGAATTACCGGAACATCATCGCCCGGGAATTCATATTCGGACAACAGATCGCGGATTTCCATTTCAACCAGGTCGAGAAGTTCTTCATCGTCTACCATGTCACATTTGTTCATGAACACAACGATGAACGGTACTCCCACCTGACGGGAAAGCAGGATGTGCTCGCGGGTTTGCGGCATCGGACCGTCAGCAGCGGAAACAACGAGGATTCCTCCGTCCATCTGTGCAGCACCGGTGATCATGTTTTTCACGTAGTCGGCGTGTCCCGGGCAGTCAACGTGCGCATAGTGACGGTTAGCCGTTTCGTATTCAACGTGAGCGGTGTTGATGGTAATACCGCGCTCACGCTCTTCCGGCGCCTTGTCAATTGCATCATAGGCCATAGCTTGCGCTTGCCCGCGGCTGGCGAGAACGGTTGTGATTGCAGCGGTCAAAGTGGTTTTACCGTGGTCAACGTGACCGATGGTACCAATGTTAACGTGCGGTTTATTACGTTCGAATTTAGCTTTTGCCATTTGTCATTCACTCCTTACTTTTCTTAGGGATGATTTACCCTTTGTTTTTTGTGATAATTTCTTGCGCAATGCTTTTTGGAACCTCTTCATAGCTGTAGAATTCCATCGAGTAGTTCCCGCGGCCCTGCGTACGAGAGCGCATAGAAGTTGCATAGCCAAACATTTCAGAGAGAGGCACGAAACCGCGGATAACCTGTCCGCCACCCAACGCTTCCATACCTTCGATGCGTCCGCGACGGGAGTTGATATCACCCATAATATCTCCCATGTACTCTTCCGGAACCGTAACTTCAACCTTCATGATCGGTTCAAGCAGCACCGGATCCGCTTTGAGCGTACCCGCCTTCAACGCCATGGAACCGGCAATCTTAAACGCCATTTCCGAGGAGTCGACATCGTGGTACGAACCATCGACAATCGCAACTTTCATATCGATAAGCGGATATCCCGCAAGGACACCATTTTGCATAGCTTCTTGCACACCGTCGTCAACAGCCGGGATGTACTCTCTCGGAACGACACCGCCGACGATTTTGTTTTCGAAGATATAGCCTTGTCCGCGCTCCTGCGGTTCAAGTTCCAGCCACACGTGACCGTATTGACCCTTACCGCCCGATTGCCGGACAAATTTACCTTCAATCTTGGTTCTGCCCTTAATGGTTTCTTTGTAAGCAACCTGCGGTTTGCCCACATTTGATTCCACTTTGAACTCTCGCTGCAGACGGTCAACGATGATTTCCAGGTGCAGCTCGCCCATGCCGGCGATAATCGTTTGACCCGTTTCTTGGTCAGTATGAGTTTTGAAGGTCGGATCTTCTTCCGCCAGTTTCGCCAAAGCAAGACCCATTTTGTCTTGGTCGGCTTTCGTTTTCGGTTCGATTGCAACCGAAATCACCGGATCCGGGAATTCCATGGCCTCAAGAATGACAACATTCTTCTCGTCACACAGCGTATCCCCTGTGGTCGTGTCTTTCAATCCGACAGCTGCCGCAATGTCACCTGCGTAAACCGTACTGATTTCTTCCCGATGGTTGGCATGCATCTGCAGAATCCGACCGATCCGTTCACGTTTGTTCTTAGTCGAGTTCAGCACGTATGATCCTGAATTCAGTACACCGGAATACACACGGAAGAACGCCAACTTCCCAACGTACGGGTCAGTCATGATCTTAAACGCCAACGCGGCAAAGGGTTCAGTGTCACTGGAATGACGCTCTGTTTCCTGTCCATCTTCAGTCATCCCCTTGATAGACGGAACATCCGTCGGAGCGGGCAAGTAATCGACAACCGCATCCAACATCGGCTGAACGCCTTTGTTTTTGTAGGAAGATCCGCACAATACCGGGACGATTTGACCGCTGATGGTACCTTTCCGAAGAGCTGACTTGATTTCTTCCTTGGTCAGTTCTTCACCTTCCAGGTATTTCATCATCAACTCTTCATCGACTTCCGCAACAGCTTCCAGCAATGCACCGCGGTATTCTTCCGCTTGTTCCTTGTACTCTTCCGGGATATCACGCGCTTCCGAAACTTTACCCAGGTCATCTGTATAGATGATCGAATTCATTTCCACCAAATCGACCATTCCGACAAAAGTGTCTTCGGCTCCGATCGGCAATTGAATAGGTACAGCATTCTTCTTCAATCGGTCACGCATTTGGTTCACGGCGCGAAAGAAATCTGCACCGATAATATCCATCTTGTTCACGTAAGCAAGACGCGGAACTCCGTATTTGTCCGCCTGTCGCCATACGGTTTCAGACTGGGGTTCAACACCGCCTTTTGCACAGAAGACTCCCACAGCACCATCCAGTACGCGCAACGAACGTTCCACTTCCACCGTAAAGTCCACGTGTCCAGGTGTATCAATAATATTGATGCGATGACCTTTCCACTGAGCCGTGGTTGCGGCGGATGTGATGGTAATTCCACGCTCTTGCTCCTGCACCATCCAGTCCATCGTGGCCGCGCCTTCATGAACTTCCCCGATTTTATGCACTCGCCCCGTATAGAACAGAATGCGTTCGGTGGTCGTCGTTTTACCGGCATCAATGTGAGCCATAATTCCAATGTTCCTTGTTTTTTCTAACGGGAACTGACGAGCCATTCGATTGCCTCCTTTCTTCGTATTAAGTATTCAAAAGACCGATACGACAGCCTTTGATTTTACCAACGATAATGTGCAAACGCCTTGTTCGCTTCAGCCATCTTGTGGGTGTCTTCACGTTTTTTTACGCTTGCACCTGCATTGTTGGCTGCATCAAGAATTTCGTTGGCAAGCTTCTCCTGCATGGTCTTTTCACCACGTTGACGGGAGTATGTGACCAACCAACGGATTCCCAGCGTCGTGCGGCGCTCCGGTCGAACTTCGATCGGAACCTGGTAGTTTGCACCACCCACACGGCGAGCTTTTACTTCCAAGACCGGCATAATGTTTTTGAGCGCTGCTTCAAACACTTCCATCGGGTCTTTTCCTGACTTTTCACGGATAGTTTCAAACGCATCATATACGATTTGTTCCGCAACGCCTTTCTTGCCGTCGATCATCACTTTGTTGATCAACCGCGACACCATAACGTTGCCAAATACCGGATCCGCAATCACTTCGCGGCGAGGCACGGGACCTTTACGCGGCATTTAATTCCCCTCCTTCCAATTCAAGATATCTATCTTCCATTAAGATTTTGCTTTCGGACGTTTCGTACCATATTTGGAACGACCCTGCATACGGTCTTTCACACCCGCAGTGTCAAGCGCACCACGAACGATGTGATAACGAACCCCCGGAAGATCCTTCACACGGCCACCACGCACAAGAACTACGGAGTGTTCTTGCAAATTGTGACCAATCCCCGGAATATAGGCCGTAACCTCGATCCCATTCGTCAAGCGCACCCGCGCATATTTACGAAGAGCTGAGTTCGGTTTTTTCGGGGTCATCGTGCCCACACGCGTGCAAACACCACGCTTTTGCGGCGATGACTGATCCGTCTGTTCCTTATCGAAGCTGTTATACCCTTTTTGAAGAGCCGGAGCAGTAGATTTCTTTTCTACCACCTTGCGACTTTTCCGAACCAATTGGTTAATTGTCGGCATTCAACCACACCCCCTTCCGCAATCTTTCAAGCCCACAGGGCCTGGTGATTCATGAATAAGCAAATAAATAACAGCCGATTTCGGCAGCATCGCTTGCGCCCGATCAATCCAACTGTTACTCTTGTAGAATCGCCGCTACCGCAGCGCCTACTTCTATTCCACAGGCCTTTCCGAGTTGTTTCATGGAATCCACCCATACAACGGGGATTCCCTTTGCTTCGCAGAGATGCAGAATTTTACTCACAACTTTCGGCTCCGCATCTTTTGCCACAAACACTTCTTTTGCCGCAGATTGCTCCAAGAATTTCGTTGTCTGGTTCATGCCAACCGCAAATTTCTTAGCAACGCGAATGCGATCGTAAGACATCTGACAACTCCCCCTTCGAACCAAATCCGCTTAGGACTGTGAACACACTAAATCATTTTAACAGTCTACGATTCTCATGTCAACAAAATCGCTTTGCAAAGAAAAAAATAGTTCTCTGATCGCCGTGACAGCCTTATCCCCGCAAAAGAGTCCCATCAAAGCTGCAAGCTCCTGGCTGCCAATCTTTGATGGGACTTTGCCGTCATTGCTCTTATAATGGTTCAGTCAGTTCCTCACTCGACTGCGGATCCCACTTCCATCATTTCTTCGGATTCACTATCCACCGCCGTATCTTCGGCTTCGGGTTGTTCGGTATCCAACTTGATGTTGCGGTATCGGGACATTCCCGTACCTGCGGGGACCAATTTCCCGATAATCACGTTTTCTTTCAGGCCGAGCAAACGGTCCACTTTCCCCTTGATGGCTGCTTCCGTAAGAACCCTTGTCGTTTCTTGAAAGGATGCGGCCGAAAGGAAGGAGTCGGTTTCCAGCGATGCTTTTGTGATACCCAACAATGCCGGACGGGCCACTGCCGGTTCTTTGCCGGACAATAGGGCATCACGGTTTGCCGTTTCAAACTCGTGGATGTCCACATAGGTACCCGGCAACAAATCGGTATCCCCATTTTCGGTAATCCGCACTTTCCGAAGCATCTGACGAACCATGACTTCAATGTGTTTATCGTTAATATCCACACCCTGCAGACGGTACACCCGTTGCACTTCGCGCAAAATGTAATTTTGTACGCCGCGCATGCCTTTGACTTTCAACATGTCTTTCGGGTCGACGGATCCCTCGGTCAATTCGTCTCCCGCTTCGACCTTTTGACCTGCCGTCACGCGGATGCGAGATCCGTACGGAACGGGATACACCTTGCTTTCCGTTCCACTTGAAATTTCGATTTCACGTTTGTCTTTCACTTCGCGAATCTCGGTGATTTCGCCGTCCAACTCGGTAATGATCGCTTGCCCTTTCGGGTTGCGCGCTTCAAACAATTCCTGAATCCGCGGCAAACCTTGCGTAATGTCGTCCCCTGCAACACCACCGGTGTGGAATGTACGCATCGTCAACTGGGTTCCCGGTTCCCCGATCGATTGAGCGGCGATGATCCCCACCGCTTCGCCGATCTCGACCATTTTCCCGGTTGCCAGGTTACGACCGTAGCATTTGATGCACACTCCATGTTGGGTACGGCAGGACAGCACGGAACGGATTCGCACCTGCGGAATTTTCGAGTCAACGATCTCCCGGGCGATCTCTTCCGTAATCAGTTCGTTGCGGCCCACGAGCACTTCACCCGTCTCTGACCGCTTGATCGTTTCAAAGGCAACGCGACCGTTGATTCTGTCAAAGAGATCTTCGATGACTTCCCGACCGTCACGAATTTCGTCTACAACAATCCCCTTGTCCGTTCCACAATCATCCTCGCGGACAATCACATCCTGCGCTACGTCAACCAGACGACGTGTCAAATAACCGGAGTCCGCTGTCCGCAACGCGGTATCCGCCAAACCTTTTCGGGCACCGTGCGTGGAGATAAAGTATTCCAATACGGTTAGACCTTCCCGGAAGTTTGACTTGATCGGCAATTCAATGATACGACCGGAAGGATTCGCCATCAAACCGCGCATGCCCGCCAACTGGGTAATCTGCGACACGTTACCGCGCGCTCCTGAGTTCGCCATCATATAAATCGGATTGAAACGATCCAAGGACTTCATCAGTACGTCCGTGATTTGATCCTTCGCCTTGCTCCAGACCGAAATCACCCGGTCATACCGTTCATCATCCGTAATCAAACCGCGACGGTATTGATTGGTTACCGTTTGCACCTTCTGTTCCGCATCCGTCAGCACATCCCGTTTCTCCTCCGGAACGGTAATGTCTGCCACAGAGATGGTGATACCCGCTTTCGTCGAGTAACTGAAGCCGAGTGCCTTGATCTTGTCAAGAATTTCCGAAGTTTTGGTTGTTCCGTAACGGTTGAACACTTCCGAAATAATCGTGCCCAAGAAACCTTTAACAACCGCATTTTGAATCGGCAATTGCCGCACAATTTCCTTGACGTTGGACCCCTTTTCCAAAATGAAAAACTCATCCGGAACGCCTTTCAGCAAATTCTTCTTGTCGCCCACATTAATGTACGGTAAATCCGGCGGGAAGATCTCGTTAAAGATGATCTTGCCGATGGTGGTTACCAACAATCCTTTTTCTTGATCCGGCGTAAAGGAAGTTTTGCCGAGGGTTCTAACCGGGATGCAAACCCGGGTGTGCAGCCCGAAATGACCCGATTGATAGGCCAGAATCGCCTCATGGGGAGTGGCAAAAATATGCCCTTCTCCCGCCGCGCCCGGTCTGTCAATCGTTAAATAGTATGAACCCAACACCATGTCCTGCGTCGGTGTAACGACCGGCTTCCCGTCTTTCGGGTTCAGAATATTATGAGCCGCCAACATCAACAAGCGGGCTTCCGCTTGTGCTTCTGCCGACAGCGGGACGTGAACCGCCATCTGGTCTCCATCAAAATCCGCGTTGTATGCGGTACATACCAACGGATGCAATTTAATGGCCCGGCCTTCCACGAGCACAGGCTCAAACGCCTGAATTCCCAATCTGTGAAGGGTTGGAGCACGGTTTAGCAATACGGGATGTTCGCGAATGACGTCTTCCAGCACATCCCAAACTTCCGGCGACACTCGTTCCACTTTTCGCTTGGCCGATTTGATGTTATGTGCAAGACCTTTCGCGACCAATTCTTTCATGACGAACGGTTTAAACAATTCCAACGCCATTTCCTTCGGAAGACCGCATTGGTACATGCGCAGGTGCGGACCCACCACGATTACGGAACGACCCGAATAGTCGACCCGCTTGCCAAGCAGGTTTTGCCGGAACCGTCCTTGCTTACCTTTCAGCATGTGGGACAGGGATTTAAGCGGACGGTTACCCGGTCCTGTCACCGGACGGCCGCGACGCCCGTTGTCAATCAGCGCGTCTACCGCTTCCTGCAGCATTCGTTTTTCGTTCTGAACAATAATATCCGGTGCACCAAGGTCGAGCAGTCGCTTCAACCGATTGTTTCGATTGATGACACGACGGTACAGATCATTCAAGTCGGACGTCGCAAAGCGGCCACCATCGAGCTGCACCATCGGACGCAGTTCCGGTGGAATCACAGGTAATACATCGAGGATCATCCACTCCGGACGGTTTCCGGACGTACGGAACGCCTCCACGACTTCCAGACGCTTGATCGCACGGTTCCGTCTTTGTCCTTGAGCAGTTTTCAATTCCTCTTTCAACATTTCAGCTTCTTTGTCCAAGTTGATATCCAGCAGAAGCTTTTTGATGGCTTCCGCACCCATTCCCGCCTGGAAGGCATAGCCATATTTTTCGCGGTGGGCACGGAATTCTTTCTCCGACAGAAGCTGTTTTTTCTCAAGCGGCGTATCGCCCGGATCGGTCACCGCATAGGAAGCAAAATAGATCACTTCTTCCAACGCACGCGGCGACATATCGAGGATCAAGCCCATCCGGCTCGGAATTCCTTTAAAAAACCAAATGTGGGAGACAGGGGCAGCCAATTCAATGTGCCCCATCCGTTCCCGCCGGACTTTTGCCCGCGTTACCTCAACACCGCAGCGGTCACACACGACCCCTTTGTAACGAACGCGTTTGTATTTTCCGCAATGACATTCCCAATCTCGGGTAGGACCAAAAATCTTTTCGCAGAAGAGACCCTCTTTTTCCGGTTTCAGCGTACGATAGTTGATCGTTTCCGGCTTTTTGACCTCTCCGTGAGACCACGAACGGATTTTCTCAGGAGATGCCAACCCAATCTTCATATACTCAAAATTATTAACGTCCAACAAGGGCCTTACCTCCCTCAATCTTCGCTAACTTCACGCGCTTCCAGATTCAAGTTCAACTTCTCACTGGAATCGTCATCTTCGTCCACTTCACGCATCACAATCTCTTGTTCGTCTCCCGACAGGATCTTCACATCCATGCCCAAGGATTGCAATTCTTTGATCAACACTTTAAACGATTCGGGCACGCCGGGTTCAGGCACATTTTCGCCTTTCACAATCGCTTCGTATGTCTTCACACGGCCGATCACATCGTCGGACTTGACAGTCAAAATCTCTTGCAAGGTATAGGCGGCACCGTATGCTTCAAGCGCCCACACTTCCATCTCCCCGAAACGCTGTCCGCCAAATTGCGCTTTTCCTCCCAACGGCTGCTGGGTAACCAGCGAGTAGGGACCTGTCGAACGGGCGTGGATTTTATCGTCAACCAGGTGGTGAAGTTTCAACATGTACATCACACCGACCGTGACACGATTCTCAAACGCATCTCCGGTCCGTCCGTCGTACAGAACATGCTTCCCGTCCCTCGCCCAACCGGCCTCTTCCAATGTGTCAAACACATCGTCTTCCGACGCTCCGTCGAATACCGGCGTCGCCACATGAATCCCTAAAGCACGGGCCGCCATCCCCAAGTGAACTTCCAAGACCTGACCAATGTTCATCCGCGACGGAACGCCCAATGGATTCAGCACGACTTGCACTGGTGTACCGTCTTCCAGGAACGGCATGTCTTCTTCCGGCATGATTCGCGCCACGACACCTTTGTTTCCGTGACGGCCCGCCATCTTGTCGCCTTCAGAAATTTTTCTCTTTTGGGCAATGTAAACGCGTACCAGCTGGTTCACACCCGGCGGAAGTTCATCTCCGTTTTCCCGGGTAAACACTTTTACATCGACAATAATACCGGCACCGCCGTTTGGCACACGCACGGAAGTATCGCGCACTTCCCGTGCTTTTTCGCCAAAGATGGCATGCAGCAGACGTTCTTCTGCCGTCAATTCGGTAACACCCTTCGGCGTTACTTTGCCGACCAAAATGTCGCCGGCATTGACTTCCGCACCGATCCGGATAATCCCGCGATCATCAAGATTTCGCAGCGCGTCTTCCCCGACGTTCGGAATGTCGCGGGTAATTTCTTCCGGCCCCAGCTTGGTATCGCGTGCTTCCGCCTCATACTCTTCAATGTGAATCGAGGTATACACATCTTCTTTGACCAATTTTTCGGACAAGAGGATCGCGTCTTCGTAGTTGTACCCTTCCCATGTCATGAATGCAACGACCACGTTTTTGCCGATTGCCATTTCACCTTTGTCGGTCGCCGGGCCGTCGGCGATAATCTCGCCTTTTTTGACCGTCTCTCCAACGCGGACTATCGGCCGCTGATTGATACAGGTTCCCTGATTGGATCGGGAGAATTTCAACAACTTGTATTTGTGCAAATTGCCATTGACCAGTTTCCCGTCAATTTCTTTCTGT
>JAGVBM010000014.1 GCA_020059765.1 Bacillota bacterium | reverse complement strand
TCCGAACGTAGCACTCGAATTTTCAAGTTCGAGCCGAAAGATCAGGCTCAGTCCAAGGTTGTGCTGAAGTGCCAAGTGAGTATCCTCCTAAACGAACAAATGTCCGATTGATTATATGCATCTATTGTACGAGCTTCGGTTTATTGAAACAAGTGTTTTCCAATGTCTATATGTCCGGTGAATAAGTCAAACTACCGAGTCCGAACCATCCCTCCATTCCGGATCCAACAACCTTGATAAAAACCCGAATGAGTTGCGAGCTTTTTTGAGAAAGTGTTTTGAGGAGATCGCAAGTTTCATTTCACGAAAAAATGAGAACCAGTAAGATGGCCCTCATTTTTTTGGATATTCCAGATTGAAAAATTAAATCAAGTCATTGATCAAAGTTACCTTTCCCACAGCACGACCCGATTCGAGATGGCGATGGGCTTGCGCAACTTCGGAGAAAGTAAAGGATTTTGAGTCGAGTAATGGACGGATGTGATCTTCATCAACAAGCTTGGCAATGTTGGCTAAAATTTTTCCATGGTTCTTACGATTCACTCCATACAGCATGGGAATCAGCATGAAGACAACATGGAGGTTCAGCCCCTTCGTATGGAGTAAAGTCAGATCATGGGTTGAGATCGTAGAAATGGAGACAACAGTTCCGTTCACTTTTGCCGCTTCAAAGGATTTGTCAAGGTTTTCACCGCCGACTGTATCAAACACGATATCAAATCCTTTTCCTTCTGTATACTCGTTTACATATTTCTGAACCGTTTGTTCACGATAGTTGATCGTCACATCGGCACCAAGCTTGCGCCCAGTGGCAAGTTTTTCTTCCGTAGAGGCTGTGGTAAATACTTTAGCTTTTGCCCACTTCGCCAGTTGGATGGCGATGCTCCCTACACCGCCCGCAGCAGCATGTATTAATACCGCTTGATCGGCTTTAATCTTTGCCCTATCCATGAGGGCTTCCCAGGCAGTAATAGAGACTAAAGGAAGTGCCGCAGACTCCGCCATACTGAGCGATTTGGGCTTGAGAGCTACCAGATCAGCGTCAGCCAACATAAATTCTGCAAGCGCCCCGTTCAGTCCTTTTACACCTCCCGCACAGGCGTATACTTCGTCTCCTGGCTTAAAGTTTGTTACGTCTGGCCCTACTTCCTCGATGACCCCAGCAACATCTCCGTGAAGGATGGCTGGAAAATCATGAGATATCGGTGGAAAAAAGCCATTACGAATGACGGTATCCACTGGGTTAACGCTTGATGCGGCGACACGGATCAAAACGTGTCCGGGAATGGATTTGGGACGTGGAAGATCCATGATTTGAAACACATCGGGATTGCCAAATTGCTCAATTGCAACAGCTTTCAAGTCGAATTCCCCCTTGTGCTTGATTGAAATCGAGATCATTGTAACTTTCAAAATTATTCTTTGTAAAGTAGTGATATTTTCTTCATATAATTACAGTATTGTTATATAATTTCAATAATGAAAGTATAGGAGGATCACAATGGAGATCGTAGTCAGGAATAGTGAAACAGAGTGCAGGAATGTATGCTACGTAGAAAAAACGTTAGATGTAATCGGTGGGAAATGGACATTTTTAATCATACGAGACTTGCTTTTCGGACCGAAAAGGTTTGGAGAATTACTGAAATCATTAACGGGGGTAAGTCCCAAAACATTATCCCTGCGATTGAAAGAATTAGAGCAGCATGACATTGTAAAAAGGGCTGTTTTTCCAGAAATCCCCCCTCATGTCGAATATTCTTTAACAGATAAAGGGAAGGAGCTGGCACCCATTTTCAACGAAATGAGAAACTGGGGCTTTAAATGGTATTTTGAAGGGTGAACAAATCGTAAATATATCGGTCCACATCGGCTATAATGGAAGAAATAAATGCATGGAGGAATCGGGTTGTGAATCGTCAAATCCCTCTGTTGGACGCCATCCGGGAACATCTGCAAACCAATCCGCTGCCCTTGCATGTTCCGGGACATAAAATGGGTCGGGGATTTCCGAATGAACTTGCGGTGTGGTTGGGACAAGCCGTCAAATTGGATCTCACCGAATTGCCCGGGCTGGATGATTTGCATCAGCCGGAGGGTGCAATTCAAGCGGCGCAACAGTTGGCCGCCCAAGCTTTTCAAAGTGATGAAACGTTCTTTTTGGTAGGAGGATCTACGGCCGGCAACATGGCCATGATTCTGACGGTTTGCCGACCTGGGGATACGATCGTGATCCCAAGAAATGCGCATAAATCGGTGCACAACGCCGTCATGCTGGCGGGTGCGCGCCCCGTATATCTGTATCCGGATGTGGATGAACGGTTTGGCATTCCGACGGCGGTTCAACCGAAGGAAGTCCGCCGGGTCCTGGAAGAATATCCGGAGGCGGTGGCTGTATTGATCACAAGCCCCACTTATCAGGGAGTTTGTTCCGATCTTGCAGCAATCGCGGAAGAAGTACACCGGCTCTCTAAACTTCTCTTGGTCGATGAGGCGCATGGGGCCCATTTTTCATTTCATGATCAACTGCCAATGTCGGCCATTGATTCGGGGGCGGATCTTGCGGTCCAAAGCACGCACAAAATGTTGGGCTCGCTGACGGGAAGCGCCATGTTGCACGGAAAGGGCGGACGATATGACAGGGAACGATTGCGAATGATGCTTGCGATGGTTCAAACCTCCAGCCCTTCCTATCTCATGCTGTTGTCTCTCGATGCGGCCCGTTTCCAGTTTGCCCATTACGGCCATGACTTGTTGGATCGGGCGTTGCGGGTGGTTGCCGACAGTAAAAACGAAATGACGGAGATAGCAGAAATCGACCTGTATCAGCCTGCTTCAAATCACGTGATTGCAGGGATCGATCCCTTCAAATGGTGGATTCAGGTGGAGCGGCTTGGGATTACCGGCTATGAAGCGGAAGGTTGGCTGCGGAAAGAAACGGGCATCTTCATGGAAATGGCCGATGATCGCCACTTGCTGGCCGTTTTCTCCTATGCCGATACGGACAAACAGCTGCGCCGTCTGATCAACGGGGTGCGTTTGCTGTCCAGCCATTATTCTGGTGCATTGAGGGAATCCCGGACTCCCGAATCGCTGTCAATTCACAAGATTGTGAAAAATTTTCATTTGGAACAGGTACGGCTTCCAAAAGATGCCTTGCACAGTTCGCGGCAACATGTCAAACTGGAAGTGGCGGGGGGACAAGTTGCCGCAGAACCTGTTATTCCCTATCCGCCGGGAATCCCGGTAATTTTGCCGGGTGAACGCTATTCAACCGAATTGGTTCACTATCTGCAACAGTTGAAGCGGCAGGGAGCACGTTTTCAAGGCACGACAGATCCATCCCTGGAATACGTCCAGATCATTGAATAGGGGAGTACGGATGGCAGGATTGTTTATCACGTTCGAAGGACCGGACGGGGCGGGCAAAACGACACAACTGAAACTGCTTGCTCACCATTTGCAAAGTTTGGGCATACCCTACATTGTAACCAGGGAACCGGGCGGCACTCCGCTGGCCGATAAAATTCGGGCCTTGCTGCTGGATGTGCAAAATGAAAACATGGCACCCAAAACGGAAGCTCTATTGTATGCGGCATCACGCGCGCAGCATGTGGAAGAAGTGATCAAGCCGGCTCTGGTCCGGGGAGATGTGGTCCTGTGTGATCGCTACATTGATGCCAGCATTGCCTACCAAGCCGTCGGTTTGAATCTGTCCCCGGATATGATTCGCCGCTGGAGCGTCGAAGCTACCGACGGGTTATGGCCGCACCGTACGTTTCTGATTGACGTTCCGTCGGAATTCGGTTTGTCCCGGATTGCAGCAAGAGGTACGCCGGATCGGATTGAAGGACGAGGAGTGTTGTATCATGAGCGGGTACGCCGCACATTTTTGGAATTGGCTCGACAGGAACCGGACCGTTTCGTGATTTTGGACGGATCGGCAACCATAGAAGCGATTGCGGATCAGATACGGCACGAGATGAATAGACTTCTGAACCTATAAGGAGGGATTTGCCTTGCGTCTGATTATTGCTGTGGTGCAAGACAAAGACAGCATCAAATTGTCTGACCGCCTTGTCAAGGAAGGCATCCGTGCAACGAAACTGGCCAGTACAGGCGGTTTTTTGCGATCTGGAAATTCGACATTTTTGATTGGGGTTGAGGATGAAAAGGTCGAAGAAGTCTTGGATTTGATCCGGCAAAGCTGCCGTGCCCGGGAACAATTGGTGAATCCGATGTCGCCGATGAGCAATCAGATTGAATCCTATGTGCCCTATCCGGTGTCGGTACAAGTGGGCGGAGCCACTGTTTTTGTTCTGGATGTGGAGCAGTACAAACATTTCTGACTTTTTCCATTCTTTCAGGATCATCGCGGAGGTCTGTATGAAAATCGATGACCGGTCACGCACGTTTATCGAGCAATTGGGTTTGCGGGAGGAAAAACAGGCAGGGGAGCTCAATCGCCCTGCCTTTCAAGATATATTGGCGTTGTCAAAAGACCGTTTGCAAAAGAACGAGCTGGACAAGCTGCTGCGGTCCGTCGATCAATTGGGCAATCAGTTGGTGAAACAGTGTACTTGGCGGACGTTAATGAATTATAAAGAGCGAATTCGCAAATTTCTGGAAGAAATCGTCAAGGGCGGGTATGGTTTGAAAGAACGGCAGGGATTTGACCGCCGAGGCAGAATGAAACTGTACAAAATCATCTCGGAAGTCGATGACCTGATGTCTCAATTGGCGGAAGAAGTGTTGAAAGAAGAAAAGAACGAACTGGAAATCCTGCGAAAGATCGGGGATATTCGCGGATTGTTGGTCAATCTGTATACCTAAGGTGATGAAATGATTTCGAATTGGCCTGTTGCCGGCATCGCTGCCGACATGCTGCAACGCACACTGCAAACAGGACGACTTGCCCACGCGTATCTGTTCCTTGGGCCTGAAGGAGCCGGCATGTTGGAAACAGCCGTTTATTTTGCCAAAGGGATCTTGTGTGAACAAAAAGAGGGCAAATCTCCCTGCGGGGAATGTATTCATTGCCGCCGCGTGGATTCGGGGAATCATCCGGATCTCGTGTTTTTGGAACCGGCGGGGCAATCCATCAAGATCCAGCAGATTCGGGACATCCAAAAATCATTTTCTTTGAAGGCCATGGAATCTTCCTACAAGGTGTATGTGCTGACCCGTGCCGACTTGTTGACACCGGAAGCGTCCAATGCGTTGCTGAAATTTTTGGAAGAACCGGCAACCCCGGTGGTGGCGATTTTACTTGCCAACCGAAAAGCGAGTCTGCTCCCGACCGTGATTTCAAGGTGTCAAATCATGCCTTTTCATCGCGTATCGGCTGGATCGGTGCAAGAAGCTTTGCAAAATGAAGGACTGTCGGCGGAGAATGCCAGATTGTTGTCGCACGTGAAGGAAAGTATTGACAGTGCAAGAAAATTTTCCGAACACGAGAAGTTTGCTGAAATCCTGAATCTAGTGGTACAATTAAGCGAAGAAGTGAAATCTTCAAGAGGGAACCCTCTTTTTCTTATACAGGACAAAATCAGCAAGCCAGGCTGGGCCAATGACGAAGTGGAGTCTTTCCTGGATTGTTTGGCGTGGTGGTATCGAGATCTACTCAATATGACGCTTCAATTGCAAGATCGAATCGTATATCACAATCAGATCTCTCGCGTTCAATCCCAGGCAGCCTCCTATCGTTCTGATCGTTTGGTTCACATGGTGGAGATTGTCCTGTCAGCAAAAAAACGTTTACAATCGCATGCGAACCAGCAACTTGTGTTGGAGCAAATGGTTTTGCAGCTGCAGGGGGAATCTTCATGACATATACGGTGATCGGAATTCGCTTTAAAAAAGCGGGCAAGATCTATTACTTCGATCCAGGCGACCTTCCGATTGAACAAGATGATTATGTGATCGTGGAAACCGCCAGGGGCATCGAATATGGGCAAGTGGTGATCGGGAAAAAAGAAGTGTCGGAAAATGACGTCATCCTTCCCTTGAAAAAAGTGATTCGGATAGCGGACGACAACGATTCGAACCAGGTGGAGCACAACAAGGAACTTGCTGCCAAGGCGCGCTCCGTCTGTTTGGAAAAGATCCGCGACCATCAACTGGAAATGAAACTGGTGGATGTGGAATACACGTTTGATCGCAACAAGGTAATCTTCTATTTTACGGCAGACGGGCGCGTCGATTTCCGCGAATTGGTCAAAGATTTGGCGGCGGTGTTTCGTACGCGAATCGAACTCCGTCAAATCGGTGTTCGTGACGAGGCCAAACTGTTGGGAGGAATCGGGCCTTGCGGTCGTGTCCTGTGCTGTTCATCCTGGCTGGGGGATTTTGATCCGGTATCGATCCGCATGGCAAAAGATCAGAACCTCTCATTGAATCCGTCAAAGATATCAGGCCTTTGCGGACGGCTGATGTGCTGTCTGAAATTCGAAAACGATTCTTATGAACAAGTGACGGGATAAGGTGGGGAGATCGCCGTGGACAAACAAGCGATGTTTGCCCAGGTTGCTCATTTGGAAGAGCGTATCGGGGAGCTCTATGGAGAATTGGGAAGCCTTAAGCAAAAGATCATGGAACTGTTGGAAGAAAACCAAAAGCTCTTGATTGAAAATGAAAACTTGCGCAATCGTGTCAATCGCCAGACGCCGAAAACAGGTGAATCTTCGGTGGTTGGAGAAGGATTTGACACATTGGCTCGTTTATACCAGGAAGGGTTTCATGTTTGCAATGTCCATTACGGATCCCTGAGAACAGAAGGAGACTGCCTGTTCTGTCTGTCGTTTCTTCATAAGTCTTGATTCGAGGTGTTCAGCTTTGAATGCGGCGTATCGCTATTTGCGTCATAACATCAGGTTGGGGAACACCCAAGGGATCTTTTCAGTCCTTTCCTTAAACCTATACAATCCATTCATACCGATATTGGCGTTAAAAGTCTTTCACGCGTCGGATCAGCAAATGGCTTGGCTGTCATCGCTTCCTGCGATAACTGGCATTTTAGCGCTGATACCAGGCGCTATTTTTTTGGACAGACTGGAGAACAAGAAACGTGTCACAATGGTGACACTGTTGGCGGCCCGCATGTTTTTGTTCGTGATCGGTCTGCTTCCGTTCTTTCATTCGCAAAATTTCGCGTTTTGGCTCATTCTGTTCGTAGCGTTGATGAACTTTCCGCTGCCTTTGGGAACATTATTCTGGCAAGCGTTGATCGGCAAGATCATTCCCCAATTGGAGAGAGCCAAGGTGCTTGCCTACCGCAACCGAATTACCACCGGTGTCGGGATGTTGGCCACACTTGTGACAGGAATTGTGATCAGCCGATTTCCGGAAGATTTGGCTTGGCCGTATCAAGTTTTCTTTTTGCTCGCGTTCCTTGCCGGGTTGTTGGAAGTTTATTATTTATCTCGCTTGAAAGAAGTCCATCCGGTTCATGAAAACGGACGGGAACAACCGGTTTTCAGATTGATTGAATTGTTGAAACGGGTGTGGCGAGAAAAACGGTTTGTCCATTTTCTGACGGCTTCGCTATTGTTCCATTTCGGTTGGCAAATGGCTTGGCCGCTGTTTAACATTTATCAGGTTGACGAACGGTTCGTAAATATGAACGCCTTTTGGCTGTCCATGGTGACGGTAGTCAACAGCGTGGCCCAGATGGCCGCCTTTGGTTGGTGGGGGCGTCAGGCGGATCGGTTCGGAAATGGAAAGATCTTGGTCATTTCCGGTATTGGCATGGCCTTGAATCCCTATTTGTACATGATGACCAACAATGTATGGGCTGTCGTAGGGATCAACTTTCTTATCGGGCTGTTTGTCGCCGGCTTCATCCAGACATTGTTTAATCGGCAGTTGGACCTGGTGCCGCCGGAACATCGCGCCTTTTTCCTGTCCATCCATGCATTTGTCGTTGGCGTTTCCAACATTTTTGCGCCGATGGCCGGGGTTGCCATATTCCAGGCGACCAGTATGAATACAGGTTTTTTCATTTCAGGTACGATCCGCATGATGGGTGCGTTTGCCTTCGGCCTGGTGATGCTGTGGGAGATGCGGCAGATCACGCGGGGAAACTCCGGAACATGAAACAGGTGAGGCATGGTGAAACGCATATTTTCAGAAAGAAAAAGGCAATGGTAAACAGGTATCGGAGGGAATCTTGTGACGTTTCAACTCGAGCCGGGGGAACGGTTGGATGATCTGATGACAAAGGGCTATCAACTGATTCAAAGCGATGAGGTATTTTCGTTTTCCATGGATGCCGTGTTGCTGGCCCATTACGTCACCGTTCATCCGAATGACCTCATTTTGGATTTGGGAACGGGTAATGGTGTGATCCCTATCCTGTTAACGACCCGGACAAACTATCCGGTCAAACAAATTGTCGGTTTGGAACTGCAGGAACGACTGGCAAACATGGCAAAACGAAGCGTTGCAGGGAACCGGTTGGACCATCTGATCCAGATTGTGCAGGGGGACATGCGCGACGCGGGGTTTTTGGCGGGTCACGGTCAATTTGACTTGGTCACGTGCAATCCTCCATATTTGCCGGCGGGACAAGGGGATCCCAATGCAAAGGAGCATGTGCGAATCGCCCGTCATGAGGTGACCTGTACATTGCGTGATGCGGTGCAGGCCGCAAGTCAAACGGTCAAATCCGGAGGAAAGGTTGCCTTTGTCCATCGGCCGGATCGATTGGTCGATTTGCTCTTTGAAATGAGGACTGTCAAATTGGAACCGAAACGAATGCGGCTTGTCTTCTCCCGCGTTCATCAAAAACCGAGTATCGTATTGGTGGAAGCGATCAAAAACGGAAAATCCGATCTGAAAGTGGATCCGCCTTTGATTGTATTTGGAGAGGACGGCCAATGGACCGCAGAAGTGGACGCCATCTACAATGGAGGGAGGGAGCGGGATGCGAAGGCAGTTCAGCTTCCGGAATAATACGGAGCGGGGGTCATTATTTTTGGTGGCAACCCCGATCGGGAACCTGCAGGATATCACTTTTCGAGCTGTTGAAACGCTGCGCGGGGCTGCGGTGATTGCAGCCGAAGACACACGGCAGACACGCAAGCTGTTAACTCATTTTGACATTGCAGGACCGCGTTTGATTTCCTACCATGAGCATAATAAACTGCGTATGGAAGAGGAGATTCTGGGTTTATTGGAACGAGGACTGGATGTGGCGCTTGTGTCCGATGCAGGGACACCGGGTATCTCCGACCCAGGCGAAGAGATTGTAAAAGCTGCTGTTGAAAAAGGGTTTTCGGTGATTCCGATCCCCGGTGCCAGCGCTGCGATCACCGCTTTGGTTGTGTCGGGACTTTCCACTCGGCAGTTTAGCTTCGTAGGATTTTTG
>JAGVBM010000199.1 GCA_020059765.1 Bacillota bacterium | reverse complement strand
TCGTTTGGCAAGTCGAGCCACATTTTCATTTGCGGCAGCGCCTCCGGAGCGACATCGGCGAGCGCCTCCTCCAACTTCTGGCGAGTGGTGGTGGTCTGCATGTTTTTCAGATAAAACTGCTGCAGGAAATCAAAGAATTTTTCGTCGCCCAACGTACTGCGCAAATCATGATACATTAACACCGGACGCAAATACATCAGGTAATAGTAATCCGCTTCATTGGAAAAGTTGGCATAGGGCTGGTCAAGCGGCTGCCGGTTGACGGCAACGGGCGTTCCGTACTGATGCGGTGCGTAACTCTTCTTTTCCCGGAACAACTGCCAATTGCGGGTGATTGCCTGCTGATAGGCGGCTTTGCCGGCTGTCGTTTCCTCATACAGATAAGCTGCATAATCAGCCAATCCTTCATCCAGCCAAGGGGCCAATGCTTTGTGCGTTCCCACCGCAGAAAACCACCAAGCATGGGCGATTTCATGGGCGATCCAATGTTCGCCGTTCGGCCAACTCCAGATGTCGCTGGAAAAAAGGGCCAGGTTCGGATATTCATGGGCAAACACGGTTTCCGCAGGCATTTCCAGAACGGCCAGAGAAGCGGTCGACAATTGTCCGAACCGCTGGGTATAAACGGCGACCGCTTTTTTCGCAATCGATAGCAATTGGGGGAAACGATCCGCCTGCCGAACGGCCACCGTCACTTCGACACCTTCTGCAGTTTGAAAGCGGCCTTCTTTCCAATCGGAGCCCCCGATCAAAGCAAAACTTCGAACGTCAGAGGCAGTCCACTCCGATGTTGTCACTCCGTTGTCCGTGCCGGATTGCTGCAATCTCCCCGTCGTATACCAGGAATAACCGGCGGGATGCTGCAGCCGTACATGATAGGAAGCCAAATCCATCACGAAGGGATCGCCGAATGGCAATGGGTGCGGACGCGGTACCCATTCCGCCTTGTTGCGAACGCCGAGAATCGGGTACCAATAGGTAAGCGACCAAACGCCGTCCTTTTCGCCGAGTCGCGTACCGGTCGTGGGTACGGGGGTGACGAAGCGGATTTGCACGCTGGCGGGTTCCCCCTGTCGGAGATCGGGAATTGTCAGATGGTAGGCATTTGCAGAAAAAGCCCTTGTTTGGCCGTTTACCCGGACCTGTTCAATGCGGATCGGCTGATAGGTCGAGGGATACAGATAAAACAACAGGTCATTGGCGGGTGCCGAAGGGAGATGAATCGTCATCTTCCCGCGCACAACGGACTGTTTCGTGTCCAATACGGCATCCAGATCATACTGAACTTGATTGCGGACAGTTGAAGATGCAGGATATGAAAAATCGGAAGCAGGCGCGGACAAGGCAGTCGTTTGCCGCCAGTCGTCCAGTTTGCTTGCGGCCCACTCCAGCCAGCCTCCTGCCGGGCGCAGCATCAACCCCAAGACGACCGTTGTTGACATGATCGTCAGAATCAATTGATAGACCAACAGATTTTTTTTCGTCCGCAACATGCGCATCCTCACCCCACAGTCCTTGCGTAACAAAATTTCAACAACCTTCGACAAGATTCCTGCCGTGAGGGAGAGGAATCCCAACTGTGGCATAAATCATATAGCACAATACATGAATTGTGATATACTGATATTGAAAAACGGTACGGGAGGCGCCTAAGATTGGAACGGGAACTGGCATTGGAAATTGTCCGAGTCACTGAAGCTGCCGCGCTTGCGTCAGGGAGATGGATGGGAACAGGCAAGAAAAACGAAGCGGATCAAGCTGCCACCACCGCGATGCGGGCTGTATTTGAGTCGGTCCAAATGGAGGGTGTGGTGGTGATCGGCGAGGGCGAGATGGACGAAGCTCCGATGCTTTACATCGGGGAAAAATTGGGTCAGGGAAACGGCATGCAGGTTGATGTGGCTGTTGACCCCTTGGAAGGAACCAACATTGTCGCCAAAGGTTTGTGGAACGCGATTACGGTGGTTGCCGTTGCACCTCGCGGGACAATGCTGCACGCACCGGACATGTATATGGAAAAGATTGCGGTCGGACCGAAAGCGGCCGGGAAAGTGCATCTGGACGCGACGGTCAAAGAAAATTTGCAAGCGGTGGCAAAAGCCGCAAACAAAAACATTTCTGATGTGGTGGCGATTCTTCTCGATCGGGACCGGCACCAATCGATTATTGAAGAGATACGGTCGGCAGGCGCCCGCATCAAGCTGATTTCCGACGGCGACGTAGCGGCCGCCATTAATACGGCGTTTGAAGATACAGGGGTAGACATCATGTTTGGCACCGGCGGCGCGCCGGAAGGAGTTTTGGCGGCAGCCGCTTTGAAATGCTTGGGCGGCGAACTGCAAGGGCGATTGAAACCGGCCAATGACGAAGAACGGGAACGCTGTAAACAAATGGGCCTGTCCAACCCGGAACAAATTCTGCTGATGGAGGATTTGATTCGCGGCGAAGATGCCATCTTTGCAGCAACCGGCGTGACGGATGGAGAATTGCTGCGCGGGGTACGCTATCTTGGAAATGAAAGGGCAACGACTCATTCATTGGTGATGCGTGCAAAGACGGGTACCGTTCGCTTCATTGAAGCCCGCCATCAACTGAACAAGAAGCCCCATTTGGTATTTGTTTGAGGTTCACTCGATAGGATTTTAACTTATTTTTAAATAATGTGAATAAGATAGGAAGGTCCCGGCAAACATGGTATAATGATGATAACCTGTTGCTGGGACTTATCTGTAATTCATAAAAAGAATTGAGGGTGACACTGTTTGTTAATTGAAGAATTGGAATTGAAGAAGCTGACGGAATTGTACAAGCTGGCCAAAGAGTACGAAATTCCGGCATACGGCAACTTGAAGAAAAAGGAACTTATCTTTGCCATATTGCGAAAGCAGGCCGAAAAAGAAGGACTTATGTTTATGGAGGGGATCCTTGAGATCCTGCATGAAGGATACGGATTCCTGCGACCCATCGGTTACTTGCCGAGCAACGAGGACATTTATGTAGCCGCTTCGCAAATTCGCCGGTTTGACCTGCGAACAGGCGACAAAGTATCCGGCAAGGTACGGCCGCCTAAAGAAAACGAACGCTACTTCGGGCTCTTGCAAGTGGAAGCGGTGAATGGTACAACGCCGCAGGCAGCAGCGGAACGCTTGCACTTCCCCGCGCTCACTCCTCTATTTCCTCAGAAGAAACTTGTGATGGAAACAACTCCCGAGAAATTGTCGACTCGGATCATCGATCTGTTGTCCCCGGTAGGACTTGGTCAACGCGGATTAATCGTCGCCCCTCCGAAAGCCGGAAAAACACTTCTTCTGAAAGAGATTGCGAACTCCATTTCCACCAATTACCCGGATATTGATTTATTCGTCCTGTTGATTGACGAGCGTCCCGAAGAAGTGACCGACATGCAGCGCTCCGTGAAGGGAGAAGTAGTCGCGTCCACTTTTGACGAAGTGCCGGAAAACCATATCAAAGTGGCGGAATTGGTATTGGAAAGGGCATTGCGTTTGGTAGAGCACAAACGGGATGTCGTGATTTTGCTGGATTCCATTACACGTTTGGCAAGAGCCTATAATTTGGTGATTCCACCGTCGGGACGCACATTGTCCGGGGGAATCGACCCGGCGGCATTCCATCGGCCGAAAAGATTTTTCGGGGCTGCCCGCAACATCGAGGAAGGCGGATCCCTGACGATTCTGGCAACAGCGCTGGTGGAAACAGGGTCACGAATGGATGATGTGATCTACGAGGAATTTAAAGGAACGGGCAACATGGAACTGATGCTGGATCGCCGTTTGGCGGAGAAACGGATTTTCCCCGCTTTGGACGTTCGCCGTTCCGGCACCCGCAGGGAAGAAATGTTGTTAACCCAGGAAGAGCTGGATAAGGTTTGGGCGATCCGCAAGTCGATGTCCGACAGTCCGGATTTCACGGAAGGATTCCTGCGCAAATTGAAAACGGCAAAGAGCAATCAGGAATTCTTGGCCGCCATCGAAGGGCTCAAGGAAGGGAAAGAACTTTCGAAAGCAAAATAACCGCCGGATGATTCGGACACTTGGAGGGGGGCAAATCGCTCCCCTTTTTCTGTTCCGAGAATGTGGTAAGATAAAGAAAACTTGGCTTTGCCAAGCTTTGCGCAGGCGAAGCCTTAGTTGCCCTTATACTTGTTCTAACAAGTATAAGAAGGATGACATGGGAAAGGACGATGCGAATGCATCTTGTATATGCAGATTCGAACGGACAGATTTTCGACGAGGCCGACATTCTGCCCGTTGGCCGGGCAGGCGGCCTGCTGACCGAAATCTATGAAGATGAACTGATTCCCCTGCCGGAAGGGGCAACTTTGGTATCACTGCCGGGAACCAAAGCGGCGGGAATCGACAAGCAAACCGGACAAACTGTCATCCTGCCGGGTGAGGCGACAGCCGTGGGCGCATTGCTGCCGCAGGGCTATACCCGGCTTTTGCTGCCGGGATATGTCAAGCGGGAAGCGGCCGATCCGCTGCCGCTCTTCGGATATACGGCGGTAGTTTGGAAAGACGGGAATTTTTATGCGGCAGCCGATTTGACCGATGCGGGGAAAGACCGCTGGAACCCTCTGAACTTCAGCAATATTGGACAAGCGGTGCAAGAGAGGATCGACAAATACCCCGACAACCGGATTTATGAACACTTAAGTCACTGTTCATTGGAATACGGCTGTTTGACTTCGCAAAATACATTTCTTTCCCGCTGGGAAGGGGCACTCCCGGTTTCTTCCACGTGCAATGCGGGCTGTGTCGGGTGCATTTCCGAACAGCCGGAAGATTCCCTGTTCCCTTCGCCGCAAGTGAGGATGAGTTTCCGCCCGACAGTCGAAGAGATGGTACAGGTCATGGTCAACCATTTGCAGAGCTCCGACGATGCGATTATTTCTTTTGGACAAGGATGCGAAGGGGAACCGTCCACCCGGGGCATCGATATTGCCGAGGCGATTCGCCGCACGCGGGCAATGACCCGACAAGGCTATATCAACATCAATACCAACGCCGGCTTGACGCCGATGATCCGCGAAATTGTCAATGCCGGGCTGGATCTGATGCGAATCTCGACCATCTCGGCAATCCCGGAACATTACAACGCCTATTACCGTCCTCGCGGCTACGGGATTGAAGATGTGGCTGCTTCCGCTAGATATGCCGCCGACAAGGGGGTTTACACCTCGATTAACTATCTGGTGTTTCCCGGGGTAACCGACCGGGAGGAAGAGATTGAAGCGATGATCGAGTTTATCAATCGGAATGGAATACGTTTGATTCAGATGCGAAACCTGAATATTGATCCCGAATACTATTTGGCGCATATTCCAGAGCCGCAAGGCGAGCTTTACGGAATGAAGCAAATGATGGAGATCTACCGCGCGGAATGCCCGAACACGGAGATCGGTTCCTTTACGCATATACCCCCGAAAACGACAGAGCAGCGGATCATCGGACGCAAGTGAAGGAGAGACCGAAGATGAGAAAACGGTTAATGGTTCTGATCAGTGCAATTCTTTTCGCATTGGCCGGCTGCAGTGGAAATCCGCGCAGCACAGGGGACGGCAAAGTGTTGCTGGTGGCAGCAGCGGCTTCCCTGGAACCCGTAGTCAAACATCTGGCTTGGACCTATCAGGCGGAACACCCCGGAGTCAAAATCAACATTACGTCGGGTTCCAGCGGCACCCTGCTGCGGCAAGCGGAGGAAGGAGCCGGATTCGATTTGTATCTGCCTGCCGGGGAACAGGAAATGCAGGAGCTGATTGCCAAACAATTGGCTGCGGAAGAGACGGTCACCACGTTTCTTGGCAACAAACTGGTGATTGTGGTTCCGGAGGGGAAACGGATCGTCAAAGATTTGAGCCAACTGACGGAATCCGAGTACAAACATATCGGCATCGCCGAACCGTCGACCGTGCCCGCCGGACGGTATGCCAAGCAAGTGTTGGACAAAGCGAATCTGTGGCAGCAGTTGCAGCCAAAACTCGTATTCGGCAACAATGTGCGCAGCGCTCTGACCTACGTGGCGACGGAAAATGCGGAAGCCGCTTTTGTTTACCGTTCGGACGCTCTTTCGGAAGACAAGGTTCATATCGGGATGGAAATCGATCCTTCTTTGCATGACCCGATCCGCTACCCGATGGCCGTCTTGAAGAACAGCAAACATCCGGAACTGGCGCGGGATTTCCTGAAGTTTATCGAATCGCCGGCCGCCAAAGACCGTTTTCGGCAAGCCGGATTCCTGGTGGGGCAATGACAAACTCCTGGTCGCCTGTCCTCCTTTCTCTGCAAGTGGCGGGTCTTGCCACGTTGCTGGTTACGATCCTGGGGACGCTCGCCGGCAGATGGCTGCAGCAAAGCCGCGTGCCGATCAAAGAATTGATCGATTCCCTGTTCTTGCTGCCGATGGTATTGCCGCCCACCGTGACCGGATATTTGCTGCTGTGGCTGTTAGGGAAAAAAGGGCCGATTGGCGGGTGGCTCGCCGCGATCGGATGGGAAATTCCTTTTTCCTTTGCGGCGGCAGTGATCGCGTCTTCCGTCGTTGCGTTTCCGTTGATGTATCAGAGTGCGTTGGCGGGGTTTGAGACGGTGGACCGAAAGATTGAACTGGCTGCCATGACATTGGGGGCAGGCCGGATTCGAACCTTTGCCGCGGTGACCTTGCCGCTGGCCATGCCGAGTTTGCTGTCGGGCGTGGTGTTGACTTTTGCGAGGGCGTTGGGAGAGTTTGGTGCCACTTTGATGCTGGCGGGAAATATCCCCGGCGTGACACAGACCATTCCACTGGCGATCTATACGGCAACGGAAGCAGGCAAGATGCAAGAAGTCTCCTGGTTTGTCGGGATTCTGACCCTTCTCTCCTTTGTCTTGGTGTTTCTGTTCAAACGTTGGGGAAGAATGCAGACAAAACGTCAGGGAGGAAGAATGAATGCTTGAGGTGCGTATTGCCAAACAACTTCCTGACTTCACGCTGCAGGCGAATATCGTGTTTGACAAAGGAGTGACGACGATCGTCGGCCGTTCAGGAGCAGGCAAAACGACCCTGCTGGAATGTATCAGCGGGATCCTGCTTCCCGATGAAGGGGAGATAAGGTTGGGGGGACGAATCCTCTTTTCCTCAACAAACGGAATCAATATTCCGGTGCACAAACGAAAAATCGGCTATGTGTTTCAGGAATATGCCTTGTTTCCGCATCTGACGGTTCGCCAAAACTTGCTGTTTGCAATAACAC
>JAGVBM010000320.1 GCA_020059765.1 Bacillota bacterium | reverse complement strand
CATTGAGTATACCGGTGAAGCGATTCAAAAAATGACCATGGAAGAACGAATGACAGTTTGCAATATGACGATTGAGGCAGGGGCACGTGCAGGATTGATTGCTCCTGACGAAATAACATTCCGTTATCTGAAAGGGAGGCGTTACGCTCCAAAAGAGGAAAAATGGGAGAATGCGGTATCCCGCTGGAAACAGTTGGCAAGCGACCCGGGCGCCTGCTTCGATGCCCGAATCGAGATAGCGGCTTCTCAAGTCGCACCGCAGGTGACATGGGGGACAAGTCCCGGTATGGGAACTGATATCAGCCAATTGGTGCCAAGACCTGATGATTTTGAAACGGAAACGCAGCGCAAAGCCGTAAAAGCCGCGCTCGAATATATGGGACTCACACCAGGAACTCCAATAACAGATATTACGATTGATCGGGTTTTTATCGGATCCTGCACAAATTCAAGAATTGAAGACCTGCGAAGTGCAGCTCAAATCGTGAAGGGGTACAAGGTGAACCCCAACGTAAAAGCAATAGTGGTTCCGGGATCCAAGAACGTGAAGTTGCAAGCTGAGGCGGAAGGATTGGATAGAATTTTTGCTGAGGCGGGGTTTGAATGGAGAGAGCCAGGCTGCAGTATGTGTGTTGGGATGAACATGGATGTTCTGCAACCGGGTGAACGATGTGCATCCACTTCAAACAGGAATTTTGAAGGTCGGCAAGGACGGGGGGCACGAACTCATCTCGTGAGCCCTGCAATGGCTGCTGCTGCGGCTATCACTGGCAGTTTTACCGATGTTCGTGAATGGAAAATTCAGGATTGATTGTTTGCGACAGGGCGGTCGGACCGCACGAAAGCAATCTGCTCGAAAAATAAACCTAACCTCCCCTCTCCTTGCGCTTGTGCTATAATGATCCTGTTTAACAACCAATAAATAGGATGGAGCCGATGATGAACAATACCCGCTTAACCGCTGCAACCGTATTGCTGTTTGCCGGATTGACCGCTCTGCTGGCCGGTTGCGCGGACACCAAAACAGATCCCGCAGTCAAACCGCCGCAGGAATCCGCTGCGCCATCTGCGGGCGGGAGTGCATCTGCCGATTCACATACATCGACTCATTTACAGGATACCCGCAACGATCGGACCGATGACAATGCCATCAAAGTGACCGCCAATCCTTCAGATATAACCGTGCTGGTCAACAAACAGATCATGTTGCCTGACGGATACAAACCTTCCGACTTGGTGGAACCGAAGGTGCCGTTTATTTTTCAGGAAAAAGATGAACGACGTCTGCTCCGGAAAGAAGCGGCCGAGGCACTGGAAGCAATGATTGCCGGTGCGAGGAACGACGGGATCTACCTGGCCGGTGTGTCCGGTTATCGTTCCTATGAGACGCAAAAAACTCTGTATGACTATTATGTAAAGGTTCAGGGCCAAGAAGAGGCCCGCAAATACAGTGCCGAACCCGGCCACAGCGAACATCAGACCGGACTTGCGATGGATGTTTCGGGGAGTACGGGCAAGTGTGCGGCGGCAGACTGTTTCGCGGACACGTCCGAAGCGAAATGGCTGGCTTCCCATTCGTCCGAGTACGGGTTCATTATCCGCTACATGAAGGGCAAAGAGGATGTCACAGGTTACAACTATGAGCCGTGGCACCTTCGGTATGTAGGCATTCCGATGGCCAGGGAAATCACGGATAAGGGAATTGCACTGGAAGAATATGATCAAAACGCGAGGCCGGTTTCGAAGTAATGCGAAGGAAGCTTATCCTTTACCAATAAGACCTCACTGCAATTTCCATCAAAATGATCAGCAAAGAGCCGCTTGCAATCAGCATACTTTGTTTCAGCAACCGGGTTTCGGATGAAATCCCGCATACAGTGCGGCTAAGCAATACGCGAGTGGGAGACGCCATCGTCATGTGCGAGGCGCTTGTGTTTTGGCCGGATGCGAGCAGTTCGGGAGAAAGTCCCAATTGATGGGCGGTTTGCATCTGCAGTTGAATAAACATGGCGTTTGCGGCAGCGTTGCTTCCGGTGAGGAATCCTCCCATCCCGCCAATCAACGGGGAAATGGCAACGAAGGCGGAACCGAAAAGAAGGGCGGCCGCGTGCGCCAGTGTGCTTGTCATGCCTGAGTCCAACATGACTTGTGACATGGATACAAACAAAAATGTTGACAAGGTGACAGGCCACCATTGTGCAACAGTGGAACGAACCGCTTTCAAGACGGTTAGCCGGCCAATGTTGAACATGAAGATAGTAAACAGACAGGTGATCAGGATGGGGAATCCCGGTGAATACATAACGGGCAGGCGAAAAGAATATCCCGGCAAGTCCAGAACCGCATGAGTGGAAAGGAACGACTCGACAGGTGAAACCAACCGTGTCATGAGAAGAATCAATGTCAAAATCAGATAGGGGCTGACAGCTTTCCCGATTTTGAATACCCGGTCTCCGCTGCGGTCCATTGCATTCGTTTTGGAAACTGACCCCCGGATAAACAACCATTCAACTCCGATGGCAACCATGGAGCCCAATACTCCTGCCAATTCCACGCTAATATATGTGCTGAACAGCCAGACGGAACCGGCAAGCGATCCCGCAACAGCGGCCAACTCCACCCCTCTCTTGCGGACTTCTTTCCATCCCCCGGTCAGCCATACCGTAATCCAGGCAAAATAGAAAAAGGTTGGCAGTGTGAGGAGCGCGCTGCCTGCTCCGAACATCCGTAAAGGGATGCCGCTGAGACTGGCGCCAATGACAGTGCCGGTCGCCAAAGCTCCCCAAGGAACCGCACTCAATCCCGTCAAGGATAAAATGGCCGCTTTTTGCCGTTCGAATCCGAGAGCCACCAAAAGGGGAGCTGTGACAAGAATAGCAATACCAAACCCGGTGACCGATTCAATTAAAGGAGAAAAAGCGATCACAAGGATCATGACTTGCCTGACAGGATCTGCGGTGGAATTGGCCACAAACGACGCAATGGATCGAATGAGTCCCTTTTCATTCATCAGATGAAAGAGAAGGATGCCGAAAAACAGCACATATGCCACGATCAACGTAATGAGGCTTCCTTTTATGGCGGATTCCAGTATTTGCGGCCATGTGACATGGAAGACAGGGGAGAACACGGCAATGAAAATGGCAACTGAAAACGCGGCAAATCCGGCTCGAACGGCAGATTGCCGGAACGCGAAAAGAATCGGGAAGATGACAAAGACGGGAAGCAGCGCCAAAACAGTTTCCATCAACAATCACTTTCCTTCATCCCTGCGAAGGGATATACTATAGTGGAATTATATATATCATAGAGGAATTCGGGATCTCCGGTCAATAGAAAGATTGGTTTTCATGGAGAGGTGTTTCGGTCATGGATTTCGGAAGAAACGTCAAACACAAAAGAAAAAAATTGGGTTTCACGCTGCAGGATCTTTCAGATCGCAGCGGAGTCAGCCGTTCCATGTTGTCGCAAATTGAACGGGATGAGAAAC
>JAGVBM010000168.1 GCA_020059765.1 Bacillota bacterium | reverse complement strand
TGGCTGGAACAGGCCTACGGGATCAAGTGGGCGGCACTCCGCTATTTCAATGCGGCGGGAGCGGATGTGGCGGGCGAGATTGGAGAAGATCATTCGCCGGAGACGCATCTGATTCCGCTGGTTTTGCAAACGGCGTTAGGACAACGGGATGCGATCCAGATCTTCGGGACGGACTATGATACCCAGGACGGGACGGCCATCCGTGACTACATCCACGTGCTCGATCTGGCGGAAGCGCATGTATTGGCTTTGCAATCTCTTGCGGCAGGGATGACGAGCGGGGCTTTCAATGTCGGCACTGGACAAGGTCATTCGGTGCGTGAAGTGATTGAGATGGCGAGAGAGATAACCGGACGCCCAATACCCGCTGTGGAATCACCCAGACGAATCGGCGATCCTGCCGTTCTGGTGGCGGATGCCTCCCTGATCAAGAGTAAGATGCAATGGCAACCCCGATATTCGCTGCAAGACATCGTTGAATCTGCATGGAAGTGGCATGCAGCTCATCCGACAGGATACGTGAGATAATCCCTCATCAAGCATCAAATGTTTCCAGAAAGGAATCCTTGGGAAAAATACAAAGAGACCCTTAGCAAACATGGTATTGTATAATAGAGTCAAAGAACTTTTCCGGAAGGAGGGATTGATCTGGAAGAGATCAAACAGGAAGAGTCTGTGAGAAACGAGCTTATTGATGGGGTTATCTACGACATGACTCCACCGCCATCCTCCAAACATCAGTCCATCGTAACAAGATTAAGCGGGGAATTTTATCACTACCTAAAGGGACAAGAGTGCCAAGCATTCGTAGCGCCATTTGGTGTTTGGCTTTCCAAAGAAGACGACCCCTATGTAGAGCCGGATTTTACAGTGGTGTGTGACAAATCCAAAATTAAAACGAAGGGTTGCGTGGGGGCTCCCGACCTTATTGTAGAGGTTCTAAGTCCAACAACCGCTGTCAAAGACAAAGGTGTGAAACTCCGGCTCTATCGCCGCAGTGGAATCCGTGAATATTGGATCATCGATCCCTCAAACGAAATGATTGAGGTGTATATGTTGGAAGCCAACATTTTTAGTGAGCCAGAGGTTTATGGAAAAAATGGCTCGGTGACTGTGGGGATATTCCCAGATTTGAAGATACATTTGGAAGACATTTTTGAATGAGTCGGAGAGATGGCTGCTGCTTCTGGAGGCGGTGGTTGTTCACACAACCACTGGCCATTCTACTCATAGCACCATCGCCCATATGGAAAAGGAAAGGGATAAGCGGTCAACCGGTTTCTACTCTGATCAACCCCCGCAGCATTTTTTGTATTTCTTGCCGCTTCCGCACGGGCAAGGGTCATTACGGCCGACCTTGTTTGGATTTACGCGAGGTTTGGAAGATTTTAAGGGGGATTGACTAAGCTGCTTGCCTGCAAAGCGCTCACTTGCTAAACGATTCAACCTTTCCACCCGTTTAATCCGGTTCTGCTCCTCTTCCGCAATCTCCTGTCTCCATAACTGCAGATCCGGCAAATCGACATCGTTCATGATGCAGTTCACATACAGCGATTCTCTGAGGTCTAAATAGCCCTCGTCATAGCCGTTCTCAACCATCTCCAACACGACCGGAATGCCTTTGCTTGATCCTAATTCGCATAGCCCGTCCGCCAGGATGGTGGCATACGTAAGATCCTGATGAAACGGAAGCAGCTTCAACAGTGCATCTTCCGAGGCTTGCAGCTTGATCTTGCCGAACACGCCGGAGGCGAATAACCTAAAGTACCCTTCCCTCTCTCGCTCATATCGCTGAGTCAATTCGTCGATAACCGATGCGGTCCCGATGCGAACAAGTGCACTAACCGAATGTTCGAGCAATAAATCATCTTCACCCGACAAGAAGCTGCAGATAAGGGGAATGGCCTTCTCAAGACGCATCTCGCCGGCAAGTTGTGTGAAGTAGATGGTCTCAAAGCTATCATAATCATCCGGGTCGTAAGAATCGAATGCTTCCATGACACGGTCGGGATTTACAATGTTGCGTTTCGCTAATTCATGAACAACAACTCTGCCGTACTGATGGCGAGGGTTGCTGTAATCCAGACCATAGGATTCCTTGAGAAATTGTTCGAATGATTCCAGGAGATCTTCGTTTGATAAACGGGCGATCTGTATTCGTTCCTTCGCAAGCTCACTAAGCGGATTGGAGAACTGCGAAAGATCCGCAACCATGGGCTCGAGGAAATCAGCTTCGCTTCGGATGAGGATTTGGGTCAGATGATATTTTGTGTTGCTGTCAATTGTATTTGAGTGAAGCAACTCAAAAATTTCAGCGACCGTCTCGGTCGTTTTCGGGAAATTGTAAGAATAGTGGAGATAGAACGTTTCATCCTTTTTGACTTGACGGAGCTTTTCAAGAACGAGGGGCAACAATTCGGCATCGTAAATAAAGCTTTCGGAAAAATATCGAACTGCCGCATTACTTACAAGAATGTCCGGATGTGAAATGAACGGCTTTACCTGTTCGGGACGCAGCATACGTAAAATCCAACCTTTCTTTTTGATAGGGCGGTCTCTATGACGGTTCAATTGTATCACAGGATCTGTCCGTTGTGATTATCGGAGCCATTGCGTAACATCAATATGAACTCAAAGCGGTGGGAGAGGTCGCCATACAAAGTTCCCGCAGGAGTGTCGAACATGCATTCATGACTGTTGATGTGATTGCAAAAGCTATAGGCTTGTCGACTGACAAAATCGAAAAACTAAAACAGCAGCTTCACTAACTATGCCTGTGGTGCCTAAAAATAGATCTGGTGCCTGTCACCGCCCGAAATTTGCGGTCGCGATGACGTCGGCCATACTTGTTGACCGGACATTCTTCTCAT
>JAGVBM010000165.1 GCA_020059765.1 Bacillota bacterium | reverse complement strand
GTTTCAGGCAGGTACACTTTTTTCAACAATTGCCCTTTGTTGGCCCCCAATACACGGGCCAACTCTAGATGGGTCCGGTTTACACCTTCCGTGGCATTCATCACCGATAACGCCATCGGAAAAAAGCTGGCAATTATTATCACTGTAATGATGGGCACATTTCCGAATCCAAACAAAATCACCAAAAACGGAATCCAGGTAATTGGCGGAATCGATTGCAAAATCGTGATCAATCCTCGCAAATATACGGCAAATCGGCGAGACAACCCCGCCAACAGCCCCAACATTCCACCCAATAAACAAGCCACAGGATAGCCAAACCCCAACCTTGTCAAACTGCTTTGGATGGATGATGCAAATTGTGGTGTTGATAGTTCATCTGACAATCGCTGCAAAACACTTGCCGCATCCGGCAGCAGATAGGAGGGCAGCAAAATCGATGCAGTCTCCCATACAAGAAGAAGACTGCCGATCGCGGCAACATAGGACCAACCGTTATAGAACCGGCGATTCATTTTTTGACCATTTTGCCGCGCAGAATGAATGCTCTGCTTCACAGTTTGTGTTTCTAGTCTCATATCCTCTCACCCTGTTTATGGCTTGATTTGTGCTTGCCACGACAGATCCAGCGCCTGCTTGACGTCAATCTGCTGCTTCAAGATGCCCTGTTCGGCCATCATATTCGCAATCTCTTGCATTCTTTCCGATTGATCCGTTGTGATCGACCAGGTGAAAGTTTGCGCCTCGATTGCATCCTGAACGACCTTCGCGGCAGAAATGGTTTCGCCGTTTGCGCTGTGCAGCGATTCTTCCTTGATGAAGTGCTTGGTCAACAGTGCGGCTGATTTTTGCGGTTCTTTTTGCAGCATGTCAATCACGTCTTTTTGCGCATCCAGCATCCGGTTGACCGTATCCCGGTTGTCCTTTGTCATCTTACCGGACGTAATGACCACCATACAGGGAAACGGCCAATCTTTCCCGATTTCATAGATCGATTTGACTTTTGAGGTAAAACGTACCATATGATCATACGGTTCAAATACAAACGCCGCATCCACTTTGCCTGCGGCCAGCGATTGAATCGCGACCGCCGGGGAAACATACTGCATTTGCACATCTGTGCGGGTAAGCCCTGCCTTCTTCAGTACCACTCCGTTTAACACAATGTCGGCTGTACTTCCTTGTTTTTGCGACGCCAACGAACGCCCTTTCAAATCCTCAATGGAACGGATCCCGCTGTCTTCTCGCACCAACAGGCTGTGGTAGCCCATTTGGGCACCGCCCACAATCTTGATATCCGCTCCCTTATCCAACCAGGACAACGCATTGGTAAACCCCAAAATTCCTGCATCCAGTTGTCCTCCGACAATCGCCTTGATCAGATCAGTCCCGCTGTTAAACAATTTCAACTCTGTATCCAAACCGTGTTGTTTGTAAAATCCGGCTTCCTGCGCCAAGATGGTTTGCGCGTCATCCATCACATTCAAATACCCGATACGCATTTTCTTCGATGTTTTCTCCTCTTGGGCAACAGCCGGTTTGGAATCGTCACGATCTGCGGAAATATTGCCTCCGCAAGCCGTCAATCCAAACAACAACGGTATCACCAATACAGTCGCAATTAATTTTCTCTGAGTGACATATTGAAACCAACCCATCCGTATCCCCTCCGATAGCATATTTTTATTTCCGATTAAACAGGTTTGTTTACTATGTTATTCTAAATGCATACAAATTCTTCGTCAAGTCATTCCTTCATCGCAATTATTGGTATTGAAAGAAAGAGTGGAAAAACTTAGCATATTCCGTCATGATATGGGTATATGTGTATGTACAAACCATTGTGGGGGGTCATTATGGATTCATTTCCAGCAAAACTTGAAAAATACGCGGAATTGGCGCTGACAATCGGCGTAAACCTGCAGCCGGGGCAAACGCTGATCATCAATGCGCCGATTACCGCCGCCCAGTTGGTGCGACTGGCAGCCCAAAAAGCGTACGAACTGGGGGCCAAAAACGTCTATGTAGAATGGGGCGACGAACTGCTTTCGTTGATTGCCTATCAATACGCTCCGCTTGAGACTTTAAAAGAATTTCCCGCGTGGAAAGCACAAGGATTTCAAGAAATGGCCAAAAACGGGGCCGCTCTTCTCTCGATTCAAGCTTCCAACCCGGACCTGTTAAAAGACGTGGATCCGGAACGGGTGGCCGTTTCCAACAAAACCAGAGCCGAAGCATTAGAAGAATTCAACCAATATGTACGAAACGGAATTATGAATTGGGCGATTGTGTCGCATCCGACACCGGAATGGGCCGCCAAAGTTTTTCCGGATGCCGATGCAGCGAATCCTCAAGAAAACGCAGTCGACTTGTTATGGGATAAGATTTTTTCTGTCACTCGCACGGATCAACCGGATCCGATAGCTGCTTGGCAGGAGCATATTGCCGGTCTGCAAGAAAAATTGGACGTTTTGAACCGCAAGAAATACAAGCAGCTGCATTATCGGGGGCCGGGAACGAATTTAACCGTTGAACTGGCGGACGGGCATCTTTGGGTGGGAGGCGGATTGCGCAACAAGCAAGGAACGTTTTTCGTACCCAATTTGCCGACGGAAGAAGTGTTCACCATGCCCCGCAAAGAAGGCGTAAACGGAACGGCTCGCAGTACGAAACCGTTAAATTACGGGGGCAACCTGATTGACAATTTCACCTTCACCTTTGAAAAGGGGAAGATTGTATCGTTTACAGCGGACACCGGTTATGAAACGCTGCGAAAACTGATTGAAACGGACGAAGGGGCGCACTATCTGGGCGAGGTGGCGCTGGTACCCCATTATTCGCCGGTCTCCGACACCAACTTGATTTTCTACAATACACTGTTTGACGAGAACGCCTCCTGCCACTTGGCGATTGGTGCAGCCTACCCGTTTAACCTTCAGGAAGGCACCATGCTGACGAAAGACCAATTGATCGAACGGGGGGCCAACATGAGTTTGATGCACGTCGATTTCATGATCGGATCGTCCGAATTGGACATTGACGGCGTCACGGCTGACGGACAACGGGAACCCTTGTTCCGAAAGGGAAACTGGGCGATTTGACGATTTGACACCTGTTTGACAGCTGTCTGCTTTACACTGAAAAACGAAGCCGCACCGTCCGGAAGCGATCCGAATGGTGCGGCTTGTTTGCGGTAATGGCTTAACTGTTTTTGATCTCAAAGGAGCTTTTTAACGACACTGTCAGGTTGAATACCAGCTTGTCCTGCGTTGTATGCTTTGGATCCACATTAAAATAGCCATGCCGGAAAAATTGGAATTTGTCATGCGGTTTTGCGTCTTTCATGTTCGGTTCCACATATCCCTGCAAGATTTCCAGAGAGTCCGGATTGATCGAATCCAGGAAGGACTTACCCTCTTCTTCCTTTTCGTCAAGAATTAGCGGTTCATACAAGCGAAACTCGGCAGGCACGGCATGTTTCGCATCCACCCAATGAATCGTCCCTTTCACCTTGCGGCCGGTAAAACCGGACCCGCTTTTCGTTTCCGGATCATACGTACAGCGGAGTTCCGTCACTTTGCCTTGCTCATCTTTGATGACCTCGTTGCACTTGATGAAATATGCGTTTTTCAGGCGAACTTCATTGCCGGGAAACAGCCGGAAGTATTTGGCAGGCGGATTCTCCATGAAGTCATCCTGTTCGATATAGATTTC
>JAGVBM010000369.1 GCA_020059765.1 Bacillota bacterium | reverse complement strand
GCTTTCCATCACCCCGACAATTCGGAACGGAATTCCGTTGAGGCGTATCGTTTCTCCTACAGGATTCACATCCGCAAATCCGAACAAATTCTGCACGACTGTAGGCCCAACCACTGCCACCTTCACCTTGCCGTTCAATTCACTTTCATTGAAAAATCGGCCGACTTGTGTGTTGGCGGCTCTTACCTGCATATATTCCGGCGTTGTCCCCGTGATTTGCGTATTGGTATTCCGCTGCTGATAAACGACCTGAACCGATCGGGAAACACTCGGTGCAACAGCCAGCACGGACGGAGCCGATTGTTGGATGGCCTCCACATCCTTCAGTTTTAACGTGTTTGAACTGCCGAGTCCCATTGACACACCGCCGGAGGTCGCCTGTCCGGGCTGCACGGTGAGCAGGTTGGAGCCTAAACTTTGAATTTGGTTGGTAACGGATGCGGTAGCCCCTTGACCGATGGAGACTAGGATGATCACCGCACTGACACCGATAATAATCCCGAGCATCGTAAGAACGGAACGCAGCTTATTGGCAACCAGACTTTGCAGAGACACCCGTATCGACTCGTACAGATTCATACGGCAGCCTCCTGATCTGTTTGGGTTTTGGACGGCAATGCGATTTTCGGATTCTCCACTGTCCGGTCGCTTGCAATATTTCCATCCCGAAACCAGACAATGCGCTTTGTATGTTGGGCGACATCCTCTTCGTGCGTCACGATGAGGACTGTATGTCCCATTTGATTTAACTGTTGAAAAATGGTCAGGATCTCCTCGGTGGATCGGCTGTCCAAGTTGCCGGTCGGTTCATCGGCCAACAGAATGGCGGGATCATTCACCAAAGCCCTGGCAATGGCAACCCGCTGCTGCTGACCGCCCGACAATTCGTTCGGACGATGATGAATACGATCTGCCAATCCAACGGTTTCAAGCGCATGAATCGCTTTTTCCCTGCGAAGCTTGCTGGGAACACGCGAATAGATCATCGGAAGTTCGACATTTTCCAAGGCCGTATTCCGCTTAAGCAGATTGAACGACTGAAAAATGAATCCGATTTTTCGATTCCGAATCGCCGCGAGATCGTCATCGGAAGCCGCATTGATCGAAATGCCGTCCAACACGTATTCCCCGGAGGTCGGTTTGTCGAGACATCCGATCACATTCATCATGGTGGACTTTCCGGAGCCGGAAGGACCCATGATGGAGACAAACTCCCCTTTTTCAATATGCAGATTCACTCCGCTCAGCGCTTGCACTTCAATGTGTCCCGTTCGATAGATCTTCTGCAAGTTGTGCAATGTAATCATGGCAGCCTCCTGATCAGCGATTGCCGCCGCCACCGTTGAGATTTCTTCCGCCGCCGGCGCCGCCCAGATTTCCACCCTGCCGTCCGCCAAAGGGATTCGCCGGTGCATTGTTCTGGCCGGTTTTCGATCGGGTGCCCAGCACAATTTTTTGACCGGCTGTGAGTCCGCTCTTGATTTCAACTGCAGTCCCGTCATCAAGTCCTGTTTCCACCTGCACCTGAACAGGCGGTTCCTTGTCCGAATTCAGGACCTGAACCGACCGTTGTCTCCCGATGCCGCGGATGGCTTCGCTGGGAACGGTTATAACCCCGGTTCGTTTCTCAATCAGAATATTCGCCGTCATGCTTTGTCCGACTTTCAATTCGGATACGTTTCCCGTGAATGCGATCGTAACGGAAAAAGTGGTCACGTTGTTTTGTGTTGTCCCTGTCGGGGCAATCTGCTCCACTGAACCGTCAAACCTGCGTCCGGCTATGGAATCGGCTGTAGCGGCCACTTTTTGTCCGATTTTGACAGCGCCGATATCCGCTTCATCAATCGGAACTTCTAACTGAAGGGCAGATTCGGTAGATTGAATAGATACGACGGTTGCGGTACCGCCCACTTGCTCCCCTTCCCGAACGTTTACTGACGTGACAACCCCGTTAAAAGGTGCGGTTAACGTTGCTTGCGCCAGGTTGTTTTCAGCTGTGGAAAGCGAGGCCTGCGCTTGCTCGACGGTCGCTTGCGCCTGGGCAAGATCGGCAGCTGTCGGAGGCTCTTGTTTGCTCTTTAACTGGATGACTGCCGAATCATAGGCCGCTTGCGCGGTGCGAACCGCATTTTGCGCGCTCTGAAACTGGGTTTGTGCTTCTGAGATATTGGATTTCGCAGCAATTGCGCTGCTGTAGTTTTTGTTGGCCTGATCCAGCTGCACCTTCGCCATGGCGATCTGCAGCGCATCTCCCGTCTTGCTGATCGTGTCGTAATGATTTTGTGCCAACTCCATTTGATCTGCGGCAATCCGAACTTGACTGTCCAGGTAAGAGTCGTCCACGTTCAGTCGGGCTGACTCCAAGTTTCTTTTTGCATTTTCCAGATCGACTTCCGCGCGCGTAACCTGCGATTGCAAGGAGGCGAGATCGGCGCTGGCAGGCCCTTGGCGCAACAGGTCAAGCTTGGCCTGTGCGCTTTTCAGGTTCGCCCTTGCCGAATCGACCTGGTTTTGCAAAACCTTTTTGTCCAATTCAGCGAGCACTTGGCCTTTTTTGACCGCATCCCCCACTTTTGCATGAAGGGCGGCAAGTTTTCCCGCAGTTCCAAAACTCATATTGACGTTGTTTTTGTTCTGGAGTGTGCCTGTGGCTGTCACGGTTTTCGTCACGTCGCCAATTTTCGCTTCACCGATCAGGTAACTGCTGGTTGCAACAGCGGCAGATCGATTCGCAAATGCGTAATAACCCCCTCCTCCTCCCAATATCAGGACGGAGATACTGGCAATGAGAAGGATCCGTTTTTTGTTTTTCAATCTTCACTCCTCCATTCTGATTGTTTGTGACAGGATATCATTTCTTTGTGAACGGAAAATGAACAAGTCATTCCATTGGAAGAGTAAATGTAAAAGTTGTTCCTTCTCCAGCTTTGCTTTCCACTTGAATCTCAGTTTTGTGCAGATCGAGAATATGCTTGACAATGGACAGCCCGATCCCGGTGCCGACTTTCTTGGTTCGTGCCTTGTCCCCTTTGTAAAATCGTTCCCAGATGTAGGGCAAATCTTCTTCCTTGATTCCGGGGCCGTAATCGCGAACTGAGACAACCGCTCTTTCCCGTTTTTGCAGAATGATGTCCACTGTACCGTTTGGAGGAGAGAATTGAATGGCG
>JAGVBM010000133.1 GCA_020059765.1 Bacillota bacterium | reverse complement strand
GGCGAACCTCTCTGCCGCGATCACGAATATTTCTTGCACCTGCCAAGTCATCGTTTAATTCATAATTGCATGTCTTACAACAAAAACGATGATTTTGCTTGTCACGGTTCGTTTTCTCTGTATGTCCACACTTCGGACATTTCTGACTCGTGTACTTTGCCGAAACCGACAGTACAGAAATACCTTCTGCCAACGCTTTGTAACGAATGAATGATTCGAGTTGTGCAAATGCCCAAGAAAAACGCCAGTAGCGATTCCGTAACCGAACCGTAGTGCGTAAGTTGATGTTCGTCAGGTCTTCTAAAACAATACATGGCTTGCTGCCTGATGCTTTCGCAAACTTGATGATTTCGTTGGATACTTGGTGGTTGATGTCCGTCATAAAACGGTTTTCTCGTCCTGATAGTTTTTTCAACTTTCGTTTTGCAGAACGAGTGCCTTTACGCTGCAATTCTTTGCGTTGACGGACAAATTCCGCTTTCTTGTTCTTCACGAAGCGTCCCTTAAAGAACAAGGCTTTGTCGTCTTGATTGGTTGCAACAGCCAAAAAATTCATTCCACGATCCACGCCGATAACGGCATCGCATTCTGTAAGGTTTGGATTATCTACCGCACGTTTTACTGTTACGTGGAGAGAATAACCATTACGAGCAGGAACCAATTCTGCCGAACCAAATTGCCAATCACGGCTCAGAAGATAGGGCAGATAGTTTTCCCCTACAAGAAACGGAACCTTAATCCGTTTGTTGAGCGTACCGATCGAAACGGTTTTGTCGTTGGCTTGTACGGTATAGTCTCGATTGTACGAATACACCATTTTACTATGTGAGAATGAAACAAGTTTCAACCTATTATTACTCTTAGCACTGGCGTATGTGCTTGCAACAGCAGAGCATACATTACAAGCCATTTGGGATTTGAGTCCGAAGTCATTGCGTAACTGTTTGTAGACCATTTGTTGCAGTTTCTTAAACGCGGACGTTCCGCCATTCTCAAAGGCAATCTTACTGGTAAAATTCAAGGCATTTCGGTTAGCCGTCAGAGTCATGTCTAACGCTTGTTTTTGTTCCTCGGACACAAGAAGTTTCAACCGAATCGTACGAACCAATTCCATGCAACTTTCACCACCTTTCAGTAATTAGATCATAAAACTCACTGAAAAAAAGATAAATACATGGCATTCCTCCCCCACCTCAGAGGTAGGGGACTCCTGCCATAACTACCGTTGAAGTCAATGCGGTCATGTACGATGCGGAATTGGTCAGCGACCTGGAGCAGGGGTTCCGGCGAGACCTGCTGGATTCGAGAGAACTCTTGACGGAAGATTATGCACGGCGTCCGTTTCACAAGAAATTGTTTGAATCGGCCGCCCGGCTGTTGTCACCTTTGCTGTAAGTTGTCACCTTTACGGTAAAGCGAGCGACAATTGCTGGCCGCCTCCGTTTAATCGGCTCGGATGGCTCTGCGGCGAAAGGACAAGGCTCGTTTCCATCGCCTCGGACAAGCTTTCTTCCGCCGAAAGCGACTCTTTGGCATAGCCCCATTTGTCAAACAAGGGCGCCAGCCTGTCCCGCAATCTGCGTTCATAGCGTTCATCAGCATAGGTCTTCTTGTACAGGCTTTCGTAAAACGAAATCAGGTTCGGAAAATAGGTTTGCAACTGTCCGAAAAACCAGGGTTTCACCTCCGGTTTCAGGCGCAGAACGGAAGCGGAGACAAAGGAAGCATCCGCTTGCCGGGCCGACTGCAGCAGCTCGTCAAGCATCGCCTGCTCATCGGTCAGAAACGGCAGAATCGGCGCGAGAAAAATGCCTGCACGAATCCCCGCAGCCCGCAGCTGCTTGACAGTTTGCAAGCGGGACCGGGGATGGGGCGATTCCGGTTCAATCGTACGCCACACCCGGACATCCAACGTGTTGATCGAAATATTCACCGAACAGGGTGTGTGCCGATTCATCTGTTGCAGTACATCGACGTCGCGCAGAATCAGAGGGGAACGGGTGGTAATCGTGACCGGGATTCGATACATCGCCAGCACCTCAAGGATTCTCCTCGTGATGGCCTGCTGACGTTCCAGCGGCTGATACGGATCGGTGGCCGTGCCGATTGCCACCCACCCGCCTTTCCATTTGCCTTTCGCGAGTTCCCGGCGAAGGATCTCGGGAGCATCTTCTTTCACGAACAGATGGGTGCGAAAGGTGTCATCCGCGTTCATTCCGATAAATTCATGCGTGTTTCTTGCATAGCAAAACGCACAGCCGTGGGAACACCCGCGATACGGGTTGATCGACCAATGAAACGGCATCGCCGGAGTCGTCACCCGATTGAGGACCGTTTTCGACTTGATCTTGAAAATTCGCCGCTGAGTCACCCGCTTCGCCTCCATCAAGAACATACGTTCGCATCTTTGCATTCATTATATCATATCATCAACTTTTGCCAACCGTTTTCTTCTTTTGGTCGTATATTTTGTAGAAGGAGAGTGAAGCAAATGGGGAAGCTGTTGGTGCGGATTCATCTGTATAACGCTTGGGTGGTCATTTTGCTGGCGGTTACAGGCGTGCTGCTGTATGTCCCGCAGTTGCGGGGGTTGTTGGCGACTGTCCGCGTGCCGCTCAAATATTTGCATATCGGCCTTGGGGTTGTTTCCATCTTGATCCTCGTCGCTTATTTGCCGTTCCTGCAACGGCACTGGCGTTCCATGAATCGGGAGAAAAAACGCCGCTTGACTATCGCCTCGGCTCTCGGGTTGCTGCTTGGCTGGTCTTTGTCAGGGATTGTTCTCTGGTGGGCGCGAT
>JAGVBM010000148.1 GCA_020059765.1 Bacillota bacterium | reverse complement strand
GGCAGAAATTATCAACAGCAAGCGATCGATTTATATTCCGGACACAACGATCGACTCACGGCCTGACCCGCGTCCGGTGGAACTGTTTCAGATCAAATCGATGCTGGGACTTCCCATCGCTTACGAGGACGAATTGTTTGGGCTGGTCTTCCTGTTCGATTACGGAATCCCGATGAATCTCACACAGGAAGAAATCCAGTCGGTGGAAGCTTATGTCAACATGGCGGCCGTCGCCATTCGCAACTCCTATTTGTTTAACCGGAAACAAGCCTTGCTGGCCGAAAAGCAGCTGCTGCTCGATGCCACCCGTGAACTGGCCCACTGTTCGACCACGGAAGAAGTGTTGGCCACCAGCTTTCGCTATCTGGGACAAGCGGTCGGCAACATCAATATCGGCGTTCACTTGAATGATGCGATCGGCAAACGGTTTCGCCCCGCAAAACTCAATGACGACAGTGATTGGTCCGAGCAGGATTGGAAACGGGTGCATGGAAAGATCCAATTGAATTATGAAGAAGACCTGCTGTTTCAGGAAGTCATTCGGACCAAGCAGCCGATCTTGATTCCCGACGTGGAGCAGGATCCCCGTCCCAACCATGAAGCGTGCCGAAGCTTCGGCATCAAGGGCGTTTTTATGATTCCGCTGGTGGCCACCGGTGAAGTGCTCGGCACCATGGCGGTAGTCAGTTTGAACGAGGTGCGAACCTACACGGAAACGGAAATGCAGTTGGCCCAGTCCATCGTGGATGCAACGGCGACGGCGTTGGCCAATGTAATCCGAATGGAACAACTGGAGCTGATCGTACGCGCCCGAACGGCTGAATTGCGGGAACGAAACGGAATGCTGGAGCAGGTTGTGGAGGAACTGAAGTCCCTCGACCAGATGAAGAACGATTTTATCGCCAGCGTATCGCATGAACTGCGGACACCGATTACGGCGGTCAAAGGCAGTGTGGAACTGCTCAAGATGGGGGTTCTCGCCCCGTTAAATCCGGAGCAGCAAGAATTGGTGGATATGGCCGACCAAGGAATTTCCCGGCTTCTGCACAGAGTCAACGATATGTTGGACGTTTCCAAAATCCAAAGCGGCTATTTCACCATCCGCAAAGTCGAGACCGACTATGCGGAGTTGATCAACCGGACGATGGAGATCGCAACGCCTCTGTTTACCAAGAAAGGGCAGACCTTGTCCAAAGTCATCGCTTCTGTCCCTCGGCTGCAAATGGATCCCGAACGGATCGAACAGGTCGTGCTCAACCTGCTGACCAACGCCAGCAAGTTTACCCCGGATAACGGGAACATCGGCATTCATGTGGAAGATACGGAGAAAGGCGTGTTGACCTGTATTGAAGATACGGGAATCGGGATCCCTTCCCACAGTCTCGGGAAAATCTTTGACCGTTTCTATCAGGTGGAGCACTCTTCCGGCCATCAGCATTCCGGTACCGGCCTGGGACTTTCCATTGCCAAACAGATTATTGAACTGCATGGAGGTGAGTTATGGGCAGAGAGCGAGTTGAATAAAGGCAGCCGATTTTATTTCTTATTGCCTCACGCATAACCAACTTGCCATCCTGGTAAGAGGCGCATTTACAGATCATTTGGGAGGTTTGCCATGAAAGCTGTACGTGCCGTACTCGACTATCTGATGCAAGGGGGCGTTCGTTATCTGTTCGGGATCCCTGCAGGATCCGTGAACGCCCTGTATGATGAATTGTATGATCTGCCGCAGATGGTGCCCATCGTAACCAAGCATGAAGGGGCCGCTTCTTATATGGCGGCTGCCTATGCAAAAGCGACCAACCAGCTTGCCGTATGCGTCGCCAGCAGCGGACCGGGCGGCACCAACCTCTTGTCCGGCGCTGCCAACGCCATGCGGGAGCATCTGCCCGTGTTGTTTCTGACAGGCGCTGTCCCCGTTCCCACCGTCGGACTCAATGCTTCCCAGGAACTGGATGCCGAGCCGATCTATCGCTCCGTCACCAAATACAGTGTGACGGTGCACCGGGCGGAAGATCTCTTGTCCGAAGTCGCCCGAGCGGTTGAAATTGCCTTCTCCGGCGTGCCGGGCCCCGTTCATGTGGCGATGCCGATTGACGTCCAATTGCAAGACATAGCTCCGCTCCCCTTGCCGCCTTTTCCGCAAAGACTGCCGATCGCGCCGGATCCCACGTTAATCCGGCAGGCTGCTGACCGGATTGCATCACGCTCATCCGGCATTCTGTTTGTCGGACAAGGTGCGCGCCATGCGATACCCGAAATCATTGAACTGGCGGAACGTTTGAACTGGCCAATGGTGACAACCCCGCAGGCCAAGGGGTACATTCCGGGGGATCATCCGCTTGCCGCTGGCGTTTATGGGTTTGCCGGACATGACGGGGCGTCGCGGCTGATTCATGAAAGCGGCACCGACACGATTCTGGTGATCGGTTCCAGCCTCGGGGAAACAGCCACCAACAATTGGAATTCCAAACTGACCCACAATCGTTTCCTGATCCAAATCGATATCGACTCCTCCGTCTTCAACCGCGCCTATGAAGTCGATCTGCCGATCATCGGTGACGCGAACCTGGCGCTGCAGTTTCTGAATCATGAATTGGAACGGCTGGGCTTCCGCCGACAGCCGCTGCAAGCCCTTCAGGCCGCTTCCAGCACCCCGAATCCAGCCACTGAATACAACACGCAGCATGTCCTGCTCGCGCTGCAGCAGCATCTGCCCCGCTCCACCCGGTATACGATCGACATCGGGGAGTTTATGTCGTATGTCATTCATTACATGCGGGTTATGGAAACCGATTCTTTTGACATTAACGTGCATTTTGGCGCCATGGGCAGCGCGATCGGTTCTGCCGTCGGATATTCCCTGGCCGATCCGTCGCGGCCAACCGTATGCATTACGGGAGACGGGTGTTTTTTCATGCACGGCATGGAAATGCTGACGGCCAAGGAGTACCGAATCCCGATGCTGATTGTGGTGATGAATAACGCCAGACTCGGCATGGTCCATCACGGTCATGCCTTGCAGTACAATCGAGCCCATTCCCGTTTTGCCCAACAGCCGGTGGATATTGCAGGGATGGCACGCGCCATGGAGATTCCCAGCGCCCGGGTGGAGCGATTGCAGGATATCACCCGCGAATTGTTGGATGATCTGCATGTACCCGGTCCCTCCATCCTGGAAATCGCTCTGGTCGACAACAATGTGCCGCCCATGGGCGATCGGGTCAAGTTTCTTTCTTCCTTCGGACGCTAATTCGAGGGAACTCATTCCCCCCTTCGCCGATTATTTTGTTACACGTTTGTTACAGTCTTATCATCGTTCTGTTACATCACTCTCTTATGATGGAATTTAGGGATTTACAGCCCTGTAACCATTGAGGGAGTGTCTTTTTTTTATGGTTATTGACAAGGCCGCAGCCGCAGATCCGAATATTGAACAACTGCGCTCGCATCTCCACCAAACAGTGTTGAAGCACGGAGATCTTCTTCATCCGGAAGTCTTGCGGGTCAGCCAAGAATTAGACCATTACCTGGCATATTATTTCAAACAGCAATTGCGACGAATCAGCCGCCCTCCACAAGACACTCATTCGTAATCCAGATTCGCAGCTTTGATTTGTGAGACAGATTGGGGGGGAATTGCCGTGAAAAAAATTCTTCTCGTCGAAGACGATATCTTGAGTGCAAAGTTAATGCAAATTATTTTGACTCGCCTCGGCAACCACCAAGTCATCGTCACGGAAGACGTAGATGAGATTCTTTCCCTTTCGCGTTCCAGATCGATCGATTTGATTATCATGGACATATCGCTGAACAACAGCAGGTTTGAAGGAAAATTGGTCGACGGACTGGCGATTACCCGGATGGTAAAATCCGATCCAAAGTCCACCGATATTCCGGTGATCCTGGCGTCCGCCCACGTTCTGGAGGAACACGGACACAGGATGATTCAGGAAACCGGTGCCAATGATTATATCTCCAAACCGTTGGTTGATCATCAAATTTTGATCCAAAAAGTCAATCATTGGACAGGAATTCACCCCTGACAAAAAAAGGGGTTTTTCTGTTTGTGTAGAATTAATACAGCTAAGGACAAATAAATTGAAGGTGATTGTTCTTGGTTTCTGACATAAAAATTTTGGTTGTGGATGATGATCCCGCCATTCTCCGTTTGTTGGAACTTGTGCTGGAAGGGGCTCATTATTCCGTCTATTCGACCGCCACAGGCGAAAATGTCCCGCAGCTGATTCAGGAACTGCAGCCCGATTTGATCATGCTGGATATTGAATTGCCGGATTCCAGCGGCATTGATTTGGTTCCTGTTATCCGTCAACATACCCATTCACCGATTATGATGGTTTCCGGCAAAAACTCGGACGTCGAAAAGATCTCCTCTTTCAATTCCGGCGCGGATGATTATGTGGTGAAACCTTTCAGCGTCGCTGAACTCATGGCTCGAATTCAGGCGATCCTGCGTCGTTCCAAGCAAGCTTTCTCACCGCCGACGGGAACAATCGACCCGTCTTCACCTGCTCCTTCTCCGATCTGTCTGGAGGCGGATCAGCGTCGCGCTTATGTAGGTGAACAGGAGTTGCCCCTGACTCAGAAAGAGTTTCATCTGCTGCAACTGCTTATGGATGAAAAAGGGAAAGCTCTCTCCCGGGAAACGATTTTGGATAAAATTTGGGGGATCAATAACGTCGATATCGAAACCCGCGCCGTCGATGCCTGTGTCAGCCGTTTGCGCAAAAAGGTGAAATCGGTGCTCGGAGAAGATGTGATTGAGGCCGTTCCCGGCTTCGGATACCGGCTGCATCTTTAACCCTTGCCCTGCCGTCTTTCGAACGCACTCCTTCTGGCTGTGCGTTTTTTGTTACAGTACTGTTACAGAATTGTCGTCAGATCGTCACACCCCTGATGTATGATAGATAACAAGCGTTTCTAACGCGTCTGGAAAGCGGGATGCTTTCCTCTCTTTGTGAGGAGTAGGTTGCATAAGAAACGCCCGATTCGTCGATCGGGCGTTTTGTTCGTATTTTATTTGCTGACAATTTGCAGAGGCACTTTCAGCGGGTCCTTGTGGGTCGGTTTGACCTTGTCCGGCACGCTGATCACAGCCTCCCGCTCATAGCTTCCCGGAGGCAGTCCGGTGAGGTCAATCACGATCTTGATATCTTCCGGCCGAAGTTTGTTCAGGTCATTTGCCAATCCCTGCAGTGTCACACTGAGTCCTTCTGCCGGGAGAAGCACTTTCAAACCCTCAGACAGTCCTTTCACTTCCGCCCGCAAACCGGTGAATGTTTTGCTTTCAATTGGCGGTTGGTACACCACTTCCACGGTCTTTGGCTGTATGGATACATTGACCGGTTTTCCGTTGTCATTGACCGCACTGACGACAACAGTCCGTTTTTCCCCCGGTGCATCGAACAATTGCGGCGAAATACGAGCCGACACCTTGTTTACTTGTTGGATCACGGACGAAGGACCGATGAGACTCACTTCTTTCGGCTCAAAGAGGATCCCTGCCAGTTTGCCTGGATCTTGGACTCCGTCCAACAAAGGCTCCACCCGGAATTTTTGCTCCAGATTCGCTTCCAGGCGGATGGGTGCCCGCAACGGTTCAAAGATGACGTCTGGCGGCAGCCCTTGCAGCGTGACATTCACTTCATGGATCCCTTCTCCCAATCCGCGGGCGTCTGCCGTAAACTTTAACCTGTTCGCTGCGATTTTTGCTTGCCATACCGCCATCCGTTCCCCGCTGATTTTGACACTGATTTCCGGCGGTTCACCGACAAGCGACACTTTGTCTTTATCATATTGAAGATCTACCGTTCCCGAAATGATTTCCGTTGCCCGATCAATCGGCATCGCGGGTGTTTCCGGGGATTGCGAACCGATCCGCACCACCAGCCATAGTATGACAGCCAGCACGAACGCCACCAATCGGACCAAATTGTTGCTGCGCAAAAATGAGTCCATCAGTCCTCATCTGCCTTTCGTCCCAAAAACGGGAATGCGCTCGATTTCTGCGGCATCAGGTGTGTGGAAAGCATCTGCCGCAGCGTTTGATCATCCAGATTGCGGACAATCTTTCCGTTGGACGCCAGGGAAATGGCGCCTGTTTCCTCCGACACCACCACGGCCAAGGCGTCGGAATTCTCCGTAATGCCGATCGCCGCCCGGTGACGCGTCCCCAGTCCTTGCGCCAGATTCGGGTCGTCGGTCAGCGGCAGGAAGGTGCTGGCTGTGACAATCCGATTGCCGCGAATCACCACCGCCCCGTCATGCAGAGGCGTGTTTGGAATAAAAATATTGATCAGCAGTTCCGCCGAAACGACCCCTTCAATCGGCACGCCCGTCTCCGTAATCTCGGCAATGCCCGTTTCCCGCTCGATCACCATCAAAGCGCCGATTTTATTCTTTTCCAGGACGGATACGGCCTTCGCGATCTGATTGATCGTTTTCCTGACGTCCTCATCTTGATCCTGGGTTTTCACCAAAGCCAACGAGCGTGAAAAAAAGCCGCCACGCCCAAGTTGTTCGAGAGCGCGGCGAAGCTCTGGCTGAAAGACGACCGGAATGGCAAACAAACCAATTGTCAATGTTTTGTCCAAAATCCAGTTCAATGCCCGCAGATTCAGATAATTCGAGATGCCCGTCATGATTAAGATGACGACGATCCCTTTCAACAATTGAACCGCCCGGGTTCCCCGAATCCAGAGTATCATCCGGTACAAAACAAAAGCGACAATCAGAATGTCCAATGCATCCGTTATGTTAAATTGGCCGACCACGTCGAGAAAAGTCTGCAACCTTGCCACCTACTGTTCCAATCCTGAATCTGTTGCGTCCCTAATTCCATTGAATACACTTAGGTTAACCTGACCTTATCCATAAGATTCGATCGGATTCGGACGTTTTCCTTCATGCTCCTTGCTATATTTTTGGCAGTCCTACTTTAGACTGTTTGTCATCGTACGCCAAATTTTATCTAAATAATAACCCAAAATTTCAAATGTTTCATTGATTTCTTGCGTTTTTCCGGAAATATCCGCCCCTGCTTGCTTATAGATCTGCCCATTCATGGTAATGATGTCGCCTTTGACTTTTCCTTCGACCACCACATCGCCGTTATGGATAATCAGGTCGCCGTCATGTTCCTGTCCTTTCGGGACGATCACTTGCGAGCCGTTTACAATCAACCCGCTGGAGGGATTTGCCTGTACGGAAAAATGGTTGGGAAGTGCCCACCAAACCCCCAAACTGAAGACAAAGATCGCGGCCGCTACGATACCTGCCCATTTGACCAACGGCACGCGCCAATTGCGTCGCTGCAGGTGTTGGCTCTGCATAACCGTCAAAAGATTTTCCGTAAAATCTGCCGGTGCCTTATGCCAATCCGCGTTGGACAATTGTTGCACCACCATCCCTAATTCCTTATACTGAATGCGGCAATCGGGACAAGCAGCGAGATGGGTTTCAACTTGACTTTGGGTATGCGGATCCAATTCATTATCCAACAATGCGTGGATCAGCACTTTGACTTCTTGGCATTCCATATCAGCACCTCCCTTCATGCAAGCAAGCAGCTTCGCAGGGCTTCCCTTCCCCTGTGCAATCGGGTCTTGATCGTGGATACGGGCAACGCCAAGATCTCCGATATTTCCTGCAGGGAAAGATCTTCAATATACTTTAACACAATCACAGCCCGGTATGCGGTCGGAAGCTGCTCAATCGCTTCCTGCAGCAATAGGCGCGTCTCTTTATACACAACCGATTCGTCAGGCGTCCTGTCCCTGTTCGGCACAATCGAATAGAGATCCGCTCCGTCTTCTTCCGGATCCAAAGGCGCATCCAAAGAAGCATCGAATTTCTTCTTGCGGAGGCGGTCGATGCAACAGTTGGTGCCGATCCGATAGATCCAGGCTGAAAATTTGTGGCGCGCGTCGTATTTCTTCATGTTGGCATATACCCGCAAGAACGTTTCTTGCGCCGCTTCCTCCGCATCATGCGCGTTGCCAAGCATTCGATAGGACAAATTATAAATCCTGTCTTTATACAGTTCCACCAATTCGGCGAATGCCATGGCATCCCCTTGTTGGGCTCGTTTCACAATCTTTGCTTCTACTTGTTCCATCGGGCCCCCCCGCTTAGTCCAATACATGTTATACGCAGCGACGAAAAAAAGGTTTCAGTCCATACAGTTCTTGCTGCAAAGAGAAAATTCCTCCTGTATTTTCCAT
>JAGVBM010000414.1 GCA_020059765.1 Bacillota bacterium | reverse complement strand
CTTCAAAATAATACCGATCCTTTCTGACCGCCTCCGCAATTCCGATCCCCATGCCCAATGTGATGATGATGAAACTTATCCATAAAAACAGAACGGTTGCGCGTCTTGCCAATGGAATCCCTCCTTGATCTCCAATAAGTATACCCCTGAACAAAATAAAAAATAGCCCTTTTAAAGAAACGATCGAAGGGGATACTACGGAGGACCAATCAGATCATTTTTCGGGGAGACGACGTATGTTGAGACAGATATTACAGAACATCCGATCCTTTTCTTTGCTGATCGTTTTCAGTATGATCCTCGTCTTTTCACAGACGAATGAAGCACATGCCGCTGCGCGCTCATTGGTGATTACAATCAAAGTGTCTCCTCAAGCCAAATACGGTTACAACCAGCTCGTAACAGATGATCGTTCGTTGATTCGTTCGATCCTGCGAAGCAAAACGGTTCCGTCGGAACAAGTGCCGGAACTCCCCCGGGCCTATTTGACAGTCAAGCAGGGGGACAAACAGACCGAATACTTGATTGACGATTCATGGCGCGTGTTTCGTCTAAATGAACAAATAATTTTGGATCTGACGCCTGAAACCAAAGAAAAACTGAAGCTCTGCGTTCAGCGTGCCGAAGCCAAATATTACGGAGAAGTCGTCCCTTGGGACAAGGTTGAGGAACTGTTTCCGAAAAAGACAAACGTACAAGTGATCGACTTGGAAACAGGTCTGGCGTTTCAGGTTCAGCGCCGCGCGGGCAGTCAGCATGCGGACGTGCAGCCGCTGACTCGGGAAGACAGCCGGATTATGCGATCGATTTATAACGGCAAATGGAGTTGGAAGCGGCGGGCAATTTTGGTTAAGGTTGGAGACAGGTCAATCGCTGCCTCGATGAATGGTATGCCGCACGGGGCCGGAGCCATCAAAGGGAATGATTTCCCGGGACATTTTTGCATCCATTTCGAAGGAAGCACAACACATCGGCTGCGGAAACGCGATGCGGGCCACTATCTTATGATTCGCAAAGCGTCCGGTCGGCTCAATCACGAGATCGTCCATTCCACACCGGAACAATTGGTCGATCTGTTTTTAGCCGCAGTCAAAGCACAGGATCTGCATGCGGCAAAGTTGATGCTGGATCATTCCAATCCGCAGGCTGTCGGGGAATTTCTTGATCGGGCCCGGGAAATCGAAGACATCCGGGTGATCAAAAATAAGGAAGGTCAAAATGAAACGGAGCAGAGTTGGGATACTTCCCAATTTGCGGAGATTCCGGTAAGGGTTTCAGTGACGCTCGCCTCATCCGGCAAGGAGCGTCGGCAAAATCTTACGTTCGTGGTTAAACGGAGCTCTTTATCGGATCGCTGGAAAATCGATGTGGATTCCGTATCTTCATTACTCGATCCAATAAACGAAGGGCAGCCGAAGCCTGACAAGCAGGCAATGGCTGCCTCGATGACTATTTCCGCATTTTCCGTTCCGTCGCAAGCTGTGTATAGGTTTTCGTCTCGTCTTGCACAAATTTGGTAAACTCGGTTGAGTTCAAATACGAGACTTCAATGTGCAAATTCTTCATTTTTTCAAGAAATACGGGGTCTTTCGTCATTTTGGCAAGCAAAGATTCCCAATTTTTCACTGCCTGGTCGGGAGCCCCTGCAGGAAGACTGACCCCGGTCCACCATTTGACGGTTACCCCCCTAATCCCTTGTTCTTCCAAGGTTGGAACATCCGGCAGATACTGACTCCGTTTCGCTGCAGCCACGCCCAAAACCTTCACTTTGCCGGCCGCAACCATAGGATAGACTTCCGCTACGGTGTGGGATGCCATCACGGCATGACCGCCTGCCACTTTCGGTATCGAATCGGCAGCCCCGGTGGTGACGACCATGCGGGTTTTCGAATAATCGGCGCCGATGGCCGTCAGCAAATCGGCCATGGCAAACGCGGATGTCCCCGCCGGTCCGACACTCGTCCAGGTGAGCTGAGCAGGATTTTGCTTGACCCACTGGGCGAATTCCTGCAGAGTGTTCCATGGAGCGTCAGATTTTACAACAAAGGCAATCGGATCCAACGCGACGCGAGACGTAAAAATCCGGTCTTCCAGTTTGACGGGCGGATTCGACATGCCGCTGACCAACATGGAAGTGGTGGAGACGTTGTCGCCAAGGATCGTGTATCCGTCTTTGTTTGCTTGTTTCAATGCGTATTCTGCCGCAATGGTTCCGCCGCCCCCGGTTTTGTTTACGACATTGACCGGCTGTCCCCATTCCTTGCCGGCGTATTCCGCAACTGCTCGGGCTACAAGGTCGACACCGCCGCCGGCAGCAAAGGGAACGATGTACGCAACCGGTTTCTTCGGATAGTCGGATTTGGATCCGCCGCCAGGTGCGATCGCGGAACAACCGATCAGTGTCAGTGACAGAGTCAGTAGCATGGCCATCATGCTCTTCAATAAATTTTTCTTCATGGAAATTGTCTTCATGGTGCCCCTCCGTTTGGGTTAGGATTAGATCATTGGCTGCCGTTCTGTTGCAGACTGTTGTCAACGGTTTTCATCTCCGTCTCTTGGACAATTCTCCGGTTGGTGCGTCGCATCAG
>JAGVBM010000202.1 GCA_020059765.1 Bacillota bacterium | reverse complement strand
GGATACGCTGAACGTGAAAGCGGGCAGCATCGGGATCAAACGGGCATTTGCCGAGACGGGCAGCGAACTGCCGGTCATGCTGTCCGGCACCATCGAGCCAATGGGCACCACCTTGGCCGGACAAAACATCGAATCGTTCTACATTTCCCTGGAACATCTCCATCCGATTTCGGTGGGGCTGAACTGCGCGACAGGACCCGAATTTATGCGGGACCATCTGCGCACCTTGTCCGATTTGGCCGACTGCAGCATCAGCTGCTATCCGAATGCGGGGCTGCCGGACGAGAACGGCCATTACCATGAATCGCCGCAAAGCCTTGCGAAAAAAATGGCCGGGTTCGCGGAACAAGGTTGGCTGAATATTGCGGGGGGCTGTTGCGGCACGACGCCGGAGCATATCCGCGCCCTGTCGGAAGAAATGCGCAACTTTCAACCAAGGCAAGCAACAGGCGGTCACTTGCCTGCGGTATCCGGGATTGAAACCGTCTATCTGGAGCCGGATAATCGGCCGTTATTGGTCGGGGAGCGGACCAACGTCATCGGTTCGAAAAAATTCCGCAACCTGATTGCCGACGGACTCTATGAAGAAGCGTCGGAGATCGCCCGCGCCCAAGTCAAAGGCGGCGCCCATGTGATCGACGTCTGCCTTGCCGACCCGGACCGCGACGAATATGCGGATATGAAACGGTTTTTGCAGTTTGTGGTCAACAAAGTGAAGGTTCCGTTAATGATCGATTCCACCGACGTGCAGGTGATCGAATTAAGCCTCAAATATTCCCAGGGGAAGGCGATCATCAACTCGATCAACCTGGAAGACGGTGAGAAACGGTTTGCAGAAGTCGCCCCCCTGATTGTCAGATACGGGGCGGCGGTTGTCGTCGGCACGATCGACGAACAGGGAATGGCGGTCACGCGGGAACGGAAGCTGGAAGTGGCGAAACGGTCCTATGACCTGTTGGTGCAGAAGTATGGCGTCCATCCGCAGGATATTATTTTCGACCCCTTGGTCTTTCCCGTAGGAACCGGCGATGAGCAGTATATCGGCTCGGCCAAGGAAACGGTGGAAGGGATTCGTCTGATCAAACAGGAACTCCCCGAGTGCGGGACGATTCTCGGCATCTCGAACGTATCCTTCGGGCTGCCGGCCGCCGGGCGGGAAGTGCTGAACGCGGTCTTTCTGTACCACTGCACCAAGGCGGGGCTGGATTATGCCATCGTCAACGCGGAGAAATTGGAACGCTACGCGTCGATTGCGGAAGCGGAGCGCGAAATGGCGGAGGAACTGCTGTTCAATACCAATGACCAAACGCTGGCGGAATTCACCGCTTTTTACCGGGAAAAGAAAGTGGAGAAGCAGAAGCAGGTCTCCAACCTGTCTCTGGAAGAGCGTTTGGCCAGCTATGTGGTGGAAGGAAGCAAGGACGGGCTGATTCCCGATTTGGAGGAAGCGCTGCAGCAATCCGCTCCCCTCGAGATCATTAACGGTCCGTTGATGAAGGGGATGGAGGAAGTCGGGCGGCTGTTCAACGACAACCAGTTGATCGTGGCGGAAGTGCTGCAAAGCGCGGAAGTGATGAAAGCGGCGGTCTCCTATCTGGAACCGTTCATGGAACGGAGCGAATCGGCGGTCAAAGGCAAGATCCTGCTGGCCACAGTTAAAGGCGACGTGCATGACATCGGCAAAAATCTGGTGGAGATCATCCTGTCCAACAACGGCTACCAGGTGATCAACCTGGGGATCAAGGTGCCGCCGGAGCAGTTGATCGAGGCGTACCGCAAGGAACAGCCGGATGCGATCGGGTTATCCGGTCTGTTGGTCAAATCGGCCCAACAAATGGTGTCCACCGCGCAAGACTTGCGGGAGGCGGGGATTGAGGTGCCGATTCTGGTCGGCGGTGCGGCACTGACCCGCAAATTTACCCATACGCGGATCGCGCCGGAATATCAAGGATTGGTCTTGTATGCGAAAGACGCAATGGACGGTCTGGATCTGGCCAATCGTCTGACGCACGCACAGCAACGCAAAGCGTTGATTCAGGAATTGCGTGACGTGCAGGCTTCCTATGTGCAGGAAGCGGGCAAAGGGGGAGCGGACGCTGCCGACGGCGCAGCGGATTCGACGCTGGAACGACGGTCAAACGTGGATCGCCAGGCGCCCGTTTATCTGCCGCCGGATGTGCAGCGGCATATCCTGCGGGACTATCCGATCTCCCATTTGCAGCCGTATTTGAATTTGCGCATGCTGCTTGGCAAACACCTTGGACTGAAGGGCAATGTGGAGAAACTGCTGGAAGAGAATGATCCGAAAGCGAACGAACTGATGGAAACCGTCGAGCAGTTGTTGAAAGAGGCGAGAGATAAAGGGATTATCCAGGCGCAGGGGATGTACCGATTCTTCCCGGCCCAGTCGTCCGGAAACGAAATTCGCATCTATGATCCGCAGGACCATTCGAAGGTGATCGAGACGTTTCAGTTCCCTCGGCAGCCAACGGAACCGTATCTTTGTCTGGCCGATTTTGTCAAACCGGTGGAGAGCGGCATCATGGACTACGTCGGGTTCCTGGTGGTGACGGCGGGTCGCGGTGTTCGGGAACTGGCCAATCAATGGAAGGAGCAAGGCGACTACCTGCGGTCCCACGTGATTCAGGCGCTGGCCTTGGAACTGGCGGAGGCGTTTGCGGAACGGGTGCATCATATCATGCGCGACGTGTGGGGCTTCCCCGATTCGCCGGAGATGACCATGCAGGAGCGGTTCGGTGCCCGCTATCAGGGAATTCGCGTGTCCTTCGGGTATCCGGCTTGTCCGAACCTGGAAGATCAGGCCCAATTGTTCCGCTTGCTGCACCCGGAAGATATCGGAGTGCAGTTGACCGAAGGGTTCATGATGGATCCGGAAGCGTCCGTGTCCGCTATGGTGTTTGCCCACCCGGAGGCCAGGTATTTTAACGTGGGGTAATCATACAGCATGAAATAACGATTGACGAAAATCTGGCATGCGTTATTCTGAGATCAGGTGTCCTTATGCGACGCCTGGTCTTTTTTATACTTGGGATCCGTAGAAATGAATAAGAGCGACCCTTGGAAGGAAGAAAATCAGAATGAAGAAGAGATGGGTGTGGGGACTTCTGCTTTCGGTCATGGGTCTCATCATGCCGTCGGCCAGTTCGTTTGGCAATTCCTACCGGATTGTGAACTATGACATTGTTATTTACGGGGGCGGACCGCAGGCGGTTGCCGCAGCGCTGAAAGCGTCTGATGTCACAAAGGATCGCAAACGGATTTTGCTGGTTGTACCGGAACGACAATTGGGATCTCTTTGGACATCCGGGGCGCAAAATTTGTTTGACTGGAACGAATACTGTTCGTCTTCCTTGCCGGACGGGCTGCCTACAGGGTATAAAGGAGCGCAGGGCGGATCCGCCTATCTGTTTCTGAAGGAGATGACGCTGGCGTTTCCGCCAGACCGGATGGCTGGCTTCCTGCGCAAATCGCTGGCGGAACACCGCAACATCGCGGTCTTGTATGAAACTGACATTTCCGGTGTGAACGTTGATCTGACAGACAATGAATATCGGGTAACGGGATTGACCCTGCAGCGTATGACCAAGGATGGACAGGGACGGTATATCTTTGACAATTCCCGAACAATCCGGGTTGTCGCGCCGATCTATGCGGATGCGTCGGAAACAGGCCGTTTGCTGCGGTTGTCGGGACAGTTTCAAGGGGTGGTCGGTCGCGGCGACCGCAATCGGGATCAGAAGCAAATGGCCGCCACGTTAATGTTCAAAATGAAAGGAATTCAACCCCATTCGGCACAAACGGGGGGGACGCTCCCCTTTCAGATATCTGTCTCGGAAAAGGGGTCGCTGCAGAT
>JAGVBM010000372.1 GCA_020059765.1 Bacillota bacterium | reverse complement strand
TCCAAATCAAGAAACAACACAGCTGCCTTACGACGTTTCATTCGAGAATTCTGGATGGCCTGGTTCAGCTGGTTGTGAAAAAACGTTCGGTTCGGCAGCCCGGTCAAAGGATCATGGTACGCCTGAAAATGAATCTGTTCTTCCATGCGCCTTTGCAACGTGATGTCTTTAAACAGCCCGACATAATTGGTAATGAGGTTCTGTTCGTTGTGGACTGCCGTGATCGTAATCTCTTCCAGATAGAATTCACCGCTTTTCCGCCGATCCCAAATTTCTCCCTTCCAGATTCCGAAGGTCCCCAGCTTCTCCCACATGGTTCGATAAAACTCCGAATTATGCAAGCCCGAACTGAGAATCCGCGGGTTGGTCCCGATGACCTCTGCTTCCGTATAGCCCGTAATGTCGGCAAATGCAGGATTGACCGACAAAATCGTCCCCTTCTCGTCCGTCACCAAAATGCCTTCCGAAATGTTTTCCAGCACAATGGATGCCAACAATTGGCGAGATTCCGCCCTTTTCTGTTCCGTGACATCCCGGAATACCACCACCATCCCCGAAACGACCCCGTCCTCCCCCCGGATCGGCGCCGCACAATCATCAATCGGCAGTTCCATTCCGTCTCGAGCGATCAACAGCGTATGATCTGCCAATTCATATATCCCGCCCTGTTGAACGATCTTGTCCAGAGGCAGTTCAACCCGTTTTCGCGATATCTCATTGACGATCAGAAACACTTCTTGAATGTCTCTGCCTACGGCGTCCTCAATTTTACAATTTGTCAATTTCTCGGCAACGGGATTCATAAAGACGATTGTTCCGCTTTGATCGGTGGCGATGACAGCGTCTCCGATACTGCTGAGAGTGGTAAGCAGCCATTGTTCGTTTTTTCGTGCCCGCGTTTCGGACAACTGAAGCTGTCGATAGGGTTCTTTCATGTTAAATACAAAAATCGCCTGGTACAGAAACAAGTAGGCTATGAGTTTATAGATATGTCCCCAAAAATTAAAAGAATCCCCCACCGTGTAATACAGCGTGAAAAAGACTTCGCTCAGCCCCATCGTCGTCACAGCGGTCAACAAACTTGCAACATCGAAGACTTGCGGCTTGCGGGAACGAATCAGTAATACGACCGTCGTCACGGCATTGATGAAAATGATGAAATACTCGACACTGCTTTTAAAAGAGGTAACTCCCTGCCCATCGATAAATGTGAGGGGAAAGAGCCCATGGTTCCAGAGCACCTGCCAATACACGAACGTCACAAACATCAAGCTGGCGCCGATCAACGCGTATCGATACCGATTCGATACAATCGGCTTCCAGGGAAGCAGCACCGCGACCAACAAGGCCAAACTGCTCGTGATTCGTGCCGCGAACCAAAAATAGATCGATTTCTGCGCATTGTTGGGCGTAATGAAATTCGGCATCCCCTCATAGGAAAGAGTATGTGCCAAGTCCAGCAAGCCCACCGCCAAAAAAGCGGCTGCCAAAATCACGATGTTGCCCGCCCGTTCCTTACTGTAGGAATGCCAGCCAATTCCAACGATTAACATGGAAACGACAATAGAGAACGTTTCCAAAATGGTATGCACGGAGAGAAAAGATACATACCCGATAGGCATAGGTGGATGAATCATTCGGATGAAAATCAAAAGAACGGTTAAAAACAAAAAGATAGACAACACTTTCTTCACTGCGTGTTCCTCCTGTTACGCTCGAATCCGCCAGCATTTTCATCAACACGAGAACGGGTGGAATCACCTTTGAAGAGATCGGTAGAATTTCGTAACAAGTCGCTGCCGTTCCGTTTCAACTTCACAAATGACACAACATTCAAGATTTTCCGGTTGAAAACATTCCTGACAGACCCTATTCAATTCCTCGATTTGGAAAATAATAACCTGATATAACTGCGGATCACGAATCAATTGCCCGTTTTTGTATCTCATTTGAGCTCGCACGGGAAGCACCTCGGACAGTTTGTATTTGTTAACAATTGTAACTTATTGAAATTTAACGTCAATCAAATTTCATCTCTTTCTATGATAAGATTTTTTAATCGTACAAATATTATTAAATCCATGGCCTTATCTTCGTCTCCTTTTCCGCCAAGCCTTTGGCGCAGACGAGCCTTATAAATTCCTATCGACAAAAAAAGAGCTGTATCGTAGGATACAACTCCTTGCCAGTTTGCACGATGGATTGCATTGAAACCCTGCTCCGTTCTTACTCTTCCTCATCGGAATGCTGAGTTTGTGACTGTTGCACCGTTTTTTGTTGATGAAGCCGCTGTTGAGCTTGCAGCAGCAATTTATCCAATTCCCGACTCATTTCCAAAACCACCGGATCAGTAAACGATCTTTCTTCCTTAAACAAATCATTCAACTGCCGCATCAATTTATCAATTGATTGCTGCAGGTTTCCCTCTTCCCCCATGTAAAATCCCCTTCACAAGAAGACTGTAGGGACAGTATACGACCAATAGATGTAAATTTCTAGTATTAAATTAAAATTTTAAATTAATTATTTATTTTTTAATACACCCGCTGCGTATTGCACGAGCGGGACTCTTCAGCAGATCTCCAACGACATAGGTGATCAAGACATCACCCACTTATCAAGAACATGTTAATTCAATTATATGCGAACGTTTGTTCAGGGTCAATTTTGAATTCTCGATTCTATTGCCGGTCAATGCTTGCAAACAACTCGTTCATGTCGATTGACACACAGGTGAAGATATCCGAGGCTACGGTGTCGCCTTCGCCGTATGTTGCCGTCCAGTCGTATTTGCCGTTTTTCCAGACGAACTGGTCCAGGGTGAGGGAAAAAGGGTCGACCAGCCATAATTCTTTGACTCCGAACCGCTCGTACACCGCTCTTTTGCGGGATTTGTCGTGCTTGCCCGTATGTGGGGACAGTACTTCCGACACCAGGTCGGGAACTCCTTCGATGCAGTTTTTTTTGACGATATGGAAGTTTTCGCGCAGCACAAACACAAGATCCGGCTGCAGGCGGTTGCCTTCGTCCAATACGACGTCGATCGGAGAAACGAAAGCTTCACCGCTTGCATGGCACGTCTCATAAATTCTGCGTGAGAGATGGAAAACAATTCTCTGATGATTCACCGACGGAGAGGGCCGAAATTCGTACACCACATGATCGATCATGTCGCTTCTTTCGAATTCCCCGTAACTTTCTGAGCCTTCCCTGACATTAGACTCTTTGTTCCCTCCCTTTCGGACATTCATTTTCAAAACACCTCCCTCGTCAAATACAGTTCTTTACACAATTGTACCATATGTGTAAGCGCTCATCTCCATCATGCAATCTCCGATTTGCTGATACAGATCAACACCCCTTGTATGCTTCCATTACCAATTTGCCCATTTCAGAAACAAAAAGATCGAACATCTTTTTCCCTTTTTCCGCTGTCGCCAACGTGGCATCGCCAAAAACACCGCTCTTGCTCAACGATCCTAACGAAATAGAGGATTTCCCGTACAGATCGGGTTTGTCCGGATACTCTCGGACAGCGCGTTCCATGTGCACGAGATCCGGTCGTACCGCCAACATCAAGGACGTCTCGAACTCGCACGCATGCAGCATTCCATGCCAGGCCGGACTTTCGCAATGTTCTTTCATGACCTTTTCCCAGTTGGGGTAGAACAAGTAAACCACCGACATGTCCAATTCATCCGCAAGTTCCCGTGCGGCGTATTTCATACTGGTATTATTGGCGTCGTGACCATTCACCAGCACCAACAACTTGACACCGTACCTCGTCAAACTGTGCGCCACGTCTTTGATGACATGTTCTACATGGTGCTGTTGCAAAGACACAGTCCCCGGAATGTCACGCCATACCCAGGAATAGCCGAACGGCAGCGTCGGCAATAATAATGCGCCTGTTTCTGCGCAAATCTCGCGAGACAGCGCTTCCGCCAAAAAGACGTCCACTCCCAAGGGCAGATGATGTCCATGCTGTTCAGTGGCACCCAATGGGAGGATGGCAACCGGAAACTGTTCAATCGCTTCTTTCACCTCATCACGATTCATATAGAGCAGTTCTTTGATCTTCATCTCAATTCCCCCATTAACCGCCGATACTCCGAAGCGTTTTTGCGAATCGTCTCAAGATGTTCCTTGGCGGCTCCTCTCGGCACCAAATCACTGCCAATGGCGAAGGACATACATCCGGCTTTATAATATTCCAACAAGTTTTGTCGGCCAATACCCCCGACAGCCATCAGATGGATCCCAGGAAACGGTCCGAACAGATTCTTGATGTAATCCAGGCCGAGACTGGCGGCCGGAAAAAGCTTCAGAACCTCAATCCCTTCCGCAGTGGCTTGCATGATATCCGAGGGAGAATAGACACCCGGAATCACCGAAACTCCTTGCTGCACCGCATAGCGGACCAATTCCCGATCCCAACCTGGTGTTATGATATACGCCGCGCCGGCAGAAACTGCCTTATCGACGAGCCGGTTGGAGATGACCGTCCCTGCTCCCAAGTGAATACTGTGTCCGAACTCCCGGGAGAGAATTCGGACACTTTCTAAACCTTTTGTTTCTTCACTCATGGATACTTCCAACCAATTAATGCCCTGTTCCATCAGCACTTCTGCGATCACTGGAACATGAACAGGATCTACGTCCCGAAGAATTGCAATCAGGGTTCCTCTGGAAACTTTCATCAAATTGTTGCCCATCATGTCACCCCTCGAATTGCGCCAACCAACGGGCCGGATTGTTGATAAATATCATATCGATGGCTTCCTGACTGATGCCTTGGTCCAGAAGACGCGGAACAAATTTCTGGATGATATATTCAAAACCAGGTCCCCCGCCATACGCATGCAGATAACTCTGCCGTCCCATGTCGCCGGAGATTAGCAGTTGATTGACAAACCCGTTGCGAATGATGTTCTGGATCAGTTCGACACGAACATTGTCCGGATAATATTTGACCTTCCCCGGTCCATCAAATTGGACATACACTCCTCTTTTCGCCAATTGGAGATGATAATAGGGATCTGCGTTACGATCACTGTGGCCAACTGCAACTTTTGTCAGGTCGACGCCTTCTTCCTCCAGAATGTCGAGCATTTCCATCCCCATGGTACCCGCTTCCGTATGCAGCCAAACCGGCGCCCCCGTGATCAATTGAGCTCTTGCCACAGCACGGGTCACTTTCTCTTCCAGAGGGTGGATCATTTGATACCACGACCCCGATTTTAGAAATCCCGCTTTGGCATCGGTGCCATCCATCCCTATTGTTACATCATGCACCAGGCGTTCGGTGATTTGTTCGATCGACTCATTTGCCACCCATTCCGGAAAATAGATGTGTTTGTTGAAACCGGTTGTCGCCAACACATGAACGCCTGATTCTTCAGACATTCGTTTCAATTTTCCGGCCTCCCGGCCGTAGTCCAGCGTCGACGCGTCAACCAAGGTCTTGCCCCCTGCCCGTTTGAAGGCCAGCAACTCCTCCAGAGACGCATCGTAACGGGTCAGTTCCAGATCCCGATCTTTCTGCGTCGCGGGTGGATTTGCCCACAAGTGTTCATGGCTGTAGGCAAAGCCCATTTCCTCCGGCACAATATCCCCTAAGACGGTTCTGACTTTCTTCATCTCATCCACTCCCAAACGATCTGTATTTAGAATCCGAAGATCTTGCCAATCAAGATGATAATATCGAGAACAATAATTGCGTCTGGCGACGCAAACCATAACCCTTGCACCCCATACTTGGTCACATCTACCAGCGGGTAAGACAATGCTATCAACAACGACCACGTAAATCCGAGGAAAAATCCGCCCGCAATCGCCCCTCTTCTGCCCCCTACCGCGTTACCGAACACTCCGGCTGCTCCTCCCATAAAGAACAATCCAATCACGGAAGGCAGCACGACAACCGGCAGCCATTTGGAAATGAAAGTGACCACCAAGCCGCCTGCGACGGCCGCGATGAAACCGATGGTGACTGCCACAGGTGCAAACGCATAGAAAATCGGCACATCCAATGCGGGTTTCGCACCGGGTACAATCTTCTCCCCGACTCCTTTGAACGCAGGGATAATTTCGCCCAAGAACATCCGCACCCCTTGCAAGAGGACAAGAACCCCGGCAACAAAGGTCAATGCCTGCATCATGGAGAACAAGAACGGATTTTGTCCTTTCGTCAGTTTCGCCATTTCAGCGGGGTCCACAAACATAGCTGTAATTCCATAGATCAGCACCATGACAATGCCCATCAATACGGACATATCTTTCAAGAAATCAAGAGATTTGGGAACCGGAATGTCTTCCGACGATTTGCTTTTGTCACCCGCCAATCCCCCTACATAACCGGAAAGAGTAATCCAGGAACTCCCCCAGAAACCGAATGCCACATCGTCATTGCCTGTGACTTTGCGCACGAAAGGTTGAGAAATAGCAGGGAACAGCACCATGCTGACTCCTTGAATGATCGATCCCCAAATAATCGTATTCAAACTGGAGAATCCCATCTGCGAAAAGACGATTGCCATCGTTCCGGCAAAGGAGAACATCATGTGTCCTGTCAAAAAGATGTACTTCCAAGAAGTTACTCTGGCAAGCAGCAGATTGATCAGAAACGAAAATACCAAGATGAGAGCCGTTTCTTTTCCGAGTACAGTTTGGACCGCTGCAACGAGGGAATTATCCTCCGCAACAATTCCGGTTAACCCGAACGCTTGTGTAAACATCGTGCTGAACGGAATCAGCGCATTGACAATAATGCCCGCTCCTTGTTGAAGGATAATGAATCCGAACAGAGTTTTCAGCGTTCCTTTGATAATATCGGACGCGCTTTTGCGCAGGGCAATCAATCCAACAGCCGCAATGATTCCCAGAATAACAGCCGGGTTGCTTAAGACTGCGGTGATAAAATTCAACATTTAAATCTCCCCCTTTTCTTTTGCGATACGCACCATAACAGGAAGGATTTTTTCTTCGATTTCTTTCTTGTTGAGAAGGTTCATAATTGGAATAACGTCTACATTGACATCCTTCAGTTCATGAGCAATTTCACTCGATGCGACCATAAAGTCACATGGCTTCCCTTTGGCAGAACCCAGATCCGTCGCTTCTCCTTCAATGTGCAGCCCATGTTTTCTGCCAATCGCCTGCACATCCATCAGCAGCATCAAACTGGTGCCAAACCCCATTCCGCATACGGTTACGACTCTCATACCCTGACCCCCTTATTTTGAGTTACATGACAATGGTCATGAATTCTTCCAAGCTTTCCGTACGCAATAATTTTTCAAACTTCGCCTCATCGCCGAGCACCGTCGACAATGATTGCAAAACCTCAATATGACCCACATCATCCGTTCCTCCGATTGCGCAGACAATCGTGACGGGATCATTTTCCGGATGGCCAAATAAAACTGGGGATTTAAGTCTGACAATCGAAACACATTTCTCTTTGACTCCGTGTTCAGGTCGGGCATGCGGTACGGCAATCATCGGTGCGATCACAATATAGGGCCCCACCTCCTTATAGGCTCGAACCATGGCATCGATATAGGAACTTTCAATCTTCCCTTCCGTCAATAACAGTTCGCCCGCAATCCGAATGGCTTCTTCCGCCGTTTGCGCTTCTGCGTCCAATTTCAGCAAATTTCTATTTATAGGCAGCATCTTGATCTCCCCCTACTCAGAGCTAACAATTTTCATTTTTCTTCTGCCTGACAGCTCGATATGATACTGATAACGATCGGCTCGAGTCGTCATTTCCACAACTTCAAACGGCATTCCATCAGATAAGTATGACAATCGCGTCACTTGTAAAACAGCGGAATACGGGGGAATGTTCAGGGAGATTGCCTCCAATTCACTTGCTTCCCGTGCACGAATCCGTTCCGTTGCCCTTTCAATCACAATGTTGTATCGATTCTCCAGTTCCTCATATAGCGATTCTGAGGTCAAACCGCTTTCTAGCAATCCTGGCACGGCTGTGGAACGCAAATAGTTCACCATGATGGCAAGCGGCTCTCCGTCAACAACTCGGACACGCTTGATACAGACGACCTTTTCGTTTTTCTTCAGAGACAGGTCCGCCGCAAGTTTGTTGGAGGGATATATCTCCAAGATCTGCAATCCGATCGTCTTCGTCTCTTTCCCCTTTAATTTCATCTCCTCAGTCCAGCTTGTAATTTTCCCTGCCTCCTGAATGATTCCCGGAGATTGAACGAATGTCCCCCTTCCCTGTTGTTTGCTCACCCTTCCTTCGGCAACCAGTTCTTCAATCGCCTTCCTAACAGTCATTCGGCTGACTTGATACATTTTTTCAATTTCCGGTTCCGTGGGGAGCATGTCGCCAGATTTCATATTTTGT